>NZ_CAWUDP010000093.1:0-38052 GCF_963920835.1 Scytonema sp. PCC 10023 | reverse complement strand
GATAATTTCACTTATTTACTACTTACTAGCTCCGGAGAGTGACAGAAGAGGGATATGATTAATTTTTTTATTTAAAAAATCATACTTATCTTGTTAAGAACTGACATATCCCGAATACGCCACACACCATCTACACGAACCAATCCATACCTAACTAGCACCTTATCCTTCTCAGGTTCTGGGTCTTTTATCTGACCATTCTCATAATACTGTGTGATTTCAGTCACCGAAGCTTCTACCGCAGCGTGATTTGGGTCAGCATTATTTTTCTCCAAAGATTCTACTTTCACGCTATGCTCGTATTTCCGATAGCGGTTAGCTAATTTTTCCTGTTGTGCCCATCCCCGCCATCTTGTCAAGGATGAACCGACTAAAATATTCCCCAAACTATCAATCTCATGGTTGGGTCCGAAAGCTGCAGCTTTGGTATCTAGCCAAGCCTGAACCATTTCTGCGGCTGTGGTTTCATTCAGAGGTCCACCTGGTAATTGTGGTTTGCTATTTTGGTCGGGAATAGGGACTAGGGGTTGATTCAACTCAACTGATAACTGTTCGCCTTGCAAGGAGGGTCCAGGGTAAAACAGATGTTTGAACAATCCCATAGTTGCTGCCATCAACAACCACAACACCAATAGACTCGCCAAAGAAGCAAACATTATCCCCAAAAACCGGATTTGCGCTGGAGAAATACGGGCAAAAACTCGCTGACGATAAGTAGACCTATGACGGTTGTCTGAACCACCGGCTGAAGTGGTACGACTGCGTTTGCGCCTCCTTTGGGTTTGCCCTAGACTCTGTGCTGTCTCCGGTTTGGACCGACCATTCAAATTGTGGTAAGTTGCTCGAGATGTGGGGTTTGTGTTGGGAATTGGTGCTACTGGTGTTTCTGCATTTCCACTCCACCAAGTACCCGAACCAGAGGGTGATGTCGTATCACCCTGTGAGGAAAAGTTTGAAGAGTCAGGCTTTTTCGGGGTTGATGTGGCTGGTATTTCTGAGTTGGGAGTTTTTTGAGTTGGGAATTGTCCCTCAACCACTTGAAAATTGTTGCGCCGACTCCGACGAGTGGTTTGTGTTTGGGAAGACTGGCGGTTCATGACCGTCGCTTCATTTGTGGTTTGTGTTTGTGTGGGTAAAGCTTCTAAATAAGCTTGCACCTGTTGGTCGGCAAAATAATCTTTCAGGGAAGCTGGCTGTTCTACTAAATCTCGAAAGTTGGGAAACACTTCGTTTTGCAGCCAGCGTTCTCCGTATAAACACAGTCCTGGTAACAGGTCGGGAGAGTCTTGAGAATTTTCCCGAATAAAAGCTAGAGCCTCGTACTCTTGCGAAAGTTCTAAAGCACGGCTTGCTTCTTCTGTTTGCCCGAGCAAAAGCGCACACAGCGACTGTTCTAGATGGACATCTTGACGTCTCCCCAGGCGGAGCAGCATTTGCTTTGCCTGACGAATTAATGCGGGTTGGCGTTGAGTGAACCCCCGTGCTATTGAAGCATAAACGGCTAAATAAGTCGCGACTGCTGAGGGACGCTTGCTTTCACTTTCAAATAGTTTGTGCTGCTCTGCGACTGTCAGGTAGTTACGCAGTTGCTGAATAAATCGCAGAAAATCATCTATACTCAGACCAGATTTGTCGTTTCCAGTCCCATCAATCCCACCACGCTCATCTAAAATATCATGCAATAATTGCAACCCTTGTTTTCGTTCACTCGTCTGTTCTTCAGGGAGTGCGAGTAATTCCAAAATTCGATAAGGTCGCAATCTATACAAGTCAGACTGAATTTCTGCTCGAACGCTGGGGAATAACCCTTCGCGTGCTAGAAGTTCCTCTCCGGTTTCCAGGGAAATCGCAGCATTTTCGTAGTGACTTTGCTGCCATTGCTCCCGCCCCAGTTCCAAACAAGCAAGGGAAACCGTAAGCACAACGTCTGGACGTTCAGCAGCAGGAGAGGGAATTTCCGAAATCTCCTGTGTATCTCCTTGGAAACTCGCTGTTGTACCATTTCTATTAACCAGGTATGGACGACCCAGTTGTAGGACAAGCTCATATTCCCCAAGTTCTTGCAAAATCAACAAAGCACCAATTAATTCATCTTGGGAAATTTCGATACTTAGAGATTGAGAATCAATACGATCAAGCTTGCCTTGTTCGCGACTTTCAACAGCGACAGCGCCACCTTGAGTGGTGTCAGAACCATAGGCATGAGCAAGATAAAGCTGATCGTAGCTTTTGCGTTGTTTTGCGTCACAAAGAACAAGGTAAGCTTCTTCTATGAGGTTTCTTCGAGATGTAATTGCTGCTTGGGAATACTCACGGCGCGGCAATTGTACGACGCGATCGCCATATGCCTGCCGCAACTGTTCCTCACTTGCCGCCATCGGTATCCCTAAAATTCTGTAGTAATCTAGCGGAATGCGCACGGCTCACGTCCCCTGCAGCGCGATCAACATAATTCTCCTAGAGTATTCCAGCCTTGTAAAAAAGTGCCATAATAACATGTTGACCCCACACCACAAGTGTGTTTTGCAACAACTTTACTCGTATTTTTCCAAAAATCTAATCTTGCTATGGTACTAGTCTTTTCCCTTACCTGAGAAATCTCTAAACTTTTTAATAATCTTTTTATTTTTTCTGATATAATACTGCAACCTGCTTGATACACCAGAAACTTACCATAGCATTTTAGATAGCAACATAAATAATAATACTGGCCTTGCAAGAATATTTTTTTACTTTCTGTCCTAAATGTTTGACTTGACCATTCCTGGAGGTGGTTTAGAACCACTTTCTTCGGCATATGGTCAGAAAAGTACCGTTTGATAGGTTTGCTACGATAGAGCGAACCAAAGTATATCATAAGTTATTCTTTCATTACAAGAATCTACACAGAAATACTTACTTTCGCGACCATTTTTCTAAATTGTTAATAAATATGCAGAAAACTTGCTATTTTGCTTGGTAATCTAGAAACGAGGGTTGCCATACTACCTATTGCTGTAGAACGAGATGAACCACAGCAGTGAATCAAGTTTGATTATTGACTCCTTTAAACGCTATCTTTTTAAAAGCTTACGCTGAGCGAGCGCTACTTATCTCAAATCATAACTTTAAGTTTTACGACAGGAACACTCACAAAATAATGGTTCAAGAACGCACATTACCCAAATTTGATGCGGCTACAGTACAGATAACGAAAGAAGAAGGGTTGCTGTTGTACGAGGACATGGTACTAGGGCGCACCTTTGAAGATAAGTGTGCCGAAATGTACTACAGAGGCAAAATGTTTGGTTTTGTCCACCTGTATAATGGTCAGGAAGCCGTTTCCAGCGGTGTGATCAAAGGCGCGATGCGACCGGGTGAAGATTTTGTGTGCAGCACTTACCGCGACCACGTTCATGCTCTAAGTGCAGGAGTCCCGGCAAAAGAAGTCGTGGCAGAGTTATTTGGCAAAGCCACAGGGTGCAGCAAAGGACGTGGTGGATCGATGCATATGTTCTCTAAGGAACATCGGCTACTAGGTGGTTATGCTTTTGTGGCTGAGGGAATTCCTGTTGCTGCTGGGGCGGCTTTTCAGACGAAGTACCGCCGGGAAGCGTTAGGTGATCCAAACGCCGACCAAGTCAGCGCTTGCTTTTTTGGCGATGGTGCTGCTAATAACGGTCAGTTTTTCGAGACGCTAAATATGGCGGCGCTGTGGAAACTGCCAATACTTTTTGTAGTAGAAAATAACAAGTGGGCGATCGGCATGGCTCACGAACGGGCGACTTCCCAACCAGAGATTTACAAGAAAGCTAATGCATTTAACATGGTGGGTGTGGAAGTCGATGGTATGGATATCCTGGCGGTGCGAGCAGTAGCGCAGGAAGCCGTAGCCCGCGCCCGTGCAGGAGAAGGTCCCACGTTAATTGAAGCACTGACTTACCGCTTTCGGGGTCACTCTCTGGCTGATCCAGATGAATTGCGAAGCAAGGCTGAGAAAGAGTTTTGGTTTGCTCGTGACCCAATTAAGAAATTTGCTGCTTATTTGGTGGAGCAAAACTTGGTTTCCCATGAAGAACTTAAAGCAGTTGACCGTAAGATACAGCAACTCATCGACGAAGCCGTGAAATTCGCTGAAAATAGCCCCGAACCGGACCCCAGCGAGTTGTATCGCTTTGTGTTTGCGGAAGACGAATAATGTAGAGACGCGCTATAGCGCGTCTTTTAACTGGGGCTTCTTGCGAAAGAAGATGGACTGGATATGAAACCGCACTCTGTAGCAGATAAACGCAGATGAAAACAGATATAGCGCAATTCAATTGAATGAAGTAATTATTTCTCTGTTAGGATTTACGCAAAAATAGCCAAAAAGCTTAATTTATCGAACCGCCAAGCCTACCCTCGAGCGAAGCGAAGGGACGCCAAGAACGCGCCCGAATTCGTAGAGTGTGCGTAAGTCCTATCTGTGTCCATCTGTGTCCATCTGTGGTTCATTATTTCTTTGTGTATCTTACCCAATTGCAAACCACCATAATTATTAGCTTGTGCAAGAGGTTGAATGAATAAACAGTATATCCAAACAAATCAGTCCCGCCTTGAGGTTGTACCTGAAAGAGGTGGTATCATCACCAGCTGGCGCGTACAAAATCAAGAAGTTCTTTACCTGGACGAAGAACGCTTTGCTAATCCTCAATTAAGTGTCAGGGGTGGAATTCCAATTTTGTTTCCCATCTGCGGGAATTTACCTGATAATACTTACACCCTCAACGGCAAGCAATACACTCTCAAACAACATGGCTTTGCTCGTGATTTGCCTTGGGAAGTCGCGAATCAAGTGACTCAAGATAAGGATAGTCTCACCATAACTCTCAGCAGCAATGAGCAAACACGCGCAGTTTATCCTTTTGACTTTAAGCTCGCTTTTACTTATCAAATAGAGGGCAATACATTAGAAATCAAGCAGCAGTATACAAATCTTTCCACTGAACCAATGCCTTTTTCTACAGGATTTCATCCTTACTTTCTCACAGTGGATAAAACTCAACTCAAGTTTGAAATTCCCTCACAGGAGTACCAAGACCAAATAACCAAGGAAACTCACTCATTTAACGGGGATTTTGATTTTAACCGTGATGAAATTGATGTAGCCTTTAAGCAGCTCAGCAGTCAATCAGCTACAGTCACAGACCATGCTCGCAAACTGAAATTGACGCTGGAATATGACGATACATATTCCACTCTGGTCTTTTGGACTGTTAAAGGCAAAGACTATTACTGCGTGGAACCCTGGAGCGCTGCTCGCAACGCTATAAACACAGGTGAACATTTGACTGTGTTAAAGCCACAAGCCAGTCATACAGCAACTGTACGCCTGACAGCAAATTTTTTCTAAACCCCTTTACAAATCTCCATCAGGTTATGCTATGATGGCATAGTTGCAAATGACGGAACGGGTCGCTAACTCAACGGTAGAGTACTCGGCTTTTAACCGATTAGTTCCGGGTTCGAATCCCGGGCGACCCATAAAAAAATATATATTCAGTGGTTGATAAATGCGACCGCTTGTGAGTTTATCAACGGGCTTCTTTATCCCTGGTAACTGAAGGTACAAAACTAAGTCATCGAAATGATAGAGTAATTTGGGTAATGTCCACTTTAGTTTGCTTAAACTTTTTCAACATAGGTACCCATCACTAGTTATAATTTCCTATAAGCTTAAAATTCTATTAAGAATAGCGTATACATTACGTACGCTTGTCTCACCCACTAGCTGACAACCCTATTAGGAGGACTATCTATGGCGCTCGTACCTTTGCGGCTGCTGTTGGATCATGCAGCAGAAAATGGCTACGGCATACCAGCTTTCAACGTTAACAACTTGGAGCAGATTCAAGCTATTGTGCAAGCTGCCCAAGAGACAGATAGCCCCGTGATTTTGCAAGCTTCTCGTGGTGCTCGTAAGTATGCTGGTGAAAACTTCCTCCGCCACCTGATTTTGGCAGCGGTAGAAACCTACCCCCATATTCCCATTACCATGCACCAAGATCATGGTAATGAACCTGCTACCTGCTACTCAGCGATTAAAAACGGCTTTACCAGCGTAATGATGGATGGTTCGCTGGAAGCCGATGCCAAGACCCCCGCTAGCTACGAGTACAACGTTAACACGACCCGCGAAGTGGTGAAAGTGGCTCACTCGTTGGGCGTCAGCGTTGAAGGCGAACTCGGTTGCTTGGGTTCTTTGGAAACTGGTACGGGTGAAGCTGAAGATGGTCACGGTGCGGAAGGTGTACTTTCCCACGACCAACTTTTGACTGACCCAGACCAAGCAGTTGACTTCGTGGAGCAAACTCAGGTAGATGCTTTGGCGGTAGCTATTGGTACCAGCCACGGTGCTTACAAGTTTACCCGCAAGCCTACTGGGGAAATTTTGGCAATCAGCCGCATTGAAGAAATTCACCGCCGTTTGCCCAACACCCACTTGGTAATGCACGGTTCCTCCTCTGTACCCGAAGATTTGCTTGCGCTAATCAACCAGTACGGTGGTGCCATTCCCGAAACTTATGGCGTACCCGTGGAAGAAATCCAAAAAGGTATCAAGAGCGGTGTGCGTAAGGTGAATATTGACACCGACAACCGTCTGGCTATTACCGCTGCTGTGCGTGAAGCTTTGGCAGCAAATCCCAAGGAATTTGACCCCCGTCACTTCCTCAAGCCTTCTATCAAATATATGCAGAAGGTTTGTGTTGAGCGCTATCAGCAGTTTGGCACCGCTGGCAATGCTAGCAAGATTAAGCAGATTTCACTCGAAGACTTTGCTGCTAAGTATGCTAAGGGCGAACTTAACGCAGTCACAAAGAAAGCTGCGACCGTCTAGGTTTTGAGAATAAGTAAATAGGGACACTAGATAATTAGCGGTGTCCCTAAATCACTGAGGATTCTCTTTGCGTAGACACAACCGGGTAGTACTTAAGTTCCCCGGTTTTTTGTTTTATCTTGCACTAAAACGCAGGAAGGGGTGTTAGTCATTGACCCACCAGGTGCTAAAAGGGCAACTGCATGCGGGACAGGACGAGGTTCATAACGTACGAGAGATTCTCCTTGGTAAACCAAGGAAGTACTTTGACCTGAATCAACCATAACGACATCCTGTAACCCAGCTTTAACCAGTGCAACTCCCAAAGATATCGAGTCAACAGATTCCAGAGAAACACCGATAGTGGCTTGTTTATTTTGGTTAATACCCCAAAAAGCCCGATAACGCGCAGCATCAAAGTCAAATAGCTTGTTAAAACTACTTGCTTCCTGGGGTTGACCATCTTTGACTAACCACGCTGCAGCCACAAAAGCATCAGTGACTTCTGGCATTTCAGCTTGTATTCCTTCTAAAGTGTTGTGCTTGAGTGGATCGAAGGGAATGAAGCGCACTTCATGAGGACTAATCAGCACCAGAGGACGTGTAGCAATTTTCTGGATGTCCCAACTGTTGCCAGGAATGAATTGTTTTGTCACCTGGCTATACACTGGTCCGATCATCACATTGGAATTTAAAAATTTCATGGAGAAGAAACCCCCGTCTACAGCCGCAACAGCATTGGTGTTACTTTTAGCCAAAATCTCCTTAACTGTATAACGGCTATCTGCGTGGATGGTTATCGGTTTGCCACCTGAAACTAGGATGAGGGGAATTTTGTCAATCGTGATGTCAGTTCTTTGAACTGGACTTGCAAAGTTAAAGCCTATTTTCCAGCTTGGTAATTGCGAACCTCCCCAAGCTTGGGTTATGACATCTCTGATTCTGGATTGACCAAACCGGGAAACTGCCAATAAACTTTCTGATGCACCTGCAAACCGTTCATCCACATCATTCATGGTTAATGCTAGCTGATACCCTGCTGCTTGCACCATATTTGCAACTTGCACATCATATTTTCCAGCAGGGTATGTGAAGTAGCGAATGGGAATTCCCAAGTTTGCCTCCAAAGTTGCCTTAGACTCAACAACTTCTTTTTGAATTTGTTCTGGTGGCAAAACTGTTAAATCTGGTGGGTGACTGACAGTATGGGATGCAATTGTTACCAAGGGGTCAGCTGCCATTTCCTTGACTTGTTCCCAACTCACGTGAGTTCGACCAACGTTGTTGCCAATACCTTTTGTATAAATAGAAAATACAGCAGGGTAATTGTATTTTTTCAGCAAAGGGTAAACATACTGGTAATGCCCCCCGTAACCATCATCGAATGTCAACAGAACAGGTTTTTCTGGAAGTGGCATTCCAGTCTGCAAATGAGTCATCAGCTGGTCAAGACTGATGGGCGTCATACCATTCTCTTTCAGAGTCTGAAAATGCTCTTCTAATTCTTCTGGGGTGACATCAAAAAAGACTTCTTTTTTTGGTAAAATATCGTGATACATGAGAATGGGTACTCTTGCCTGCTTCGCCCGTTCATTAATGTTGGGCCAAGTACTACGATTCAGGAAGGCATAGACGTAGGGACCGACGGCTTCCACAATGTTTTCTAGTCCCCAATTAGGCTTACTCACCCAAGTGGATGCCAAAACAAAATTGCTAGCCAGCTGGGAAAGTTGGTTATTTACCCCTACATCATTGCTGCAAGCTTCACCGGTCGTTGTGGGAGTGCTTTTAGGCTCAGTATTTTTAGGCTCAGTATTTTTAGGCTCAGTATTTTTAGGCTCAGTATGTCTTGGAGGTGAACGACGAGCAACAGCTAGTTGCGGTAACAATCCTGAGACAGTAAACAATCCACAAATTAGGGCATGAAATATGCTTCGGGTAGGGAAATTAAAAAATATGTAATTCAGGATACGATTATTAAGGATTAGCTTCATACTTAACTTCCAGAACGCTTCCGCTCTGTGACGGTGTATTGACTCCACTTAGAGTGACGCTTACAGTGTTGGGAGCAGAAAGCCCATGAGGAACAGGCGCACAGCGCCGTATTCCGTACTTCAGGCATGGGACGGACAGATACCTAGGTCGGGAAACCCTCCTGCAGTACTGTCCTCATGAATGCGTAGCACCTTTAGGTGCCGTTAAACTTCTCTAGTGAGCGTACCCACTCACGAACCAAATCTGTCTTAGTTCGCTTTGTCTTTTCAGCATATTTTTCTAAAATCATCATTTCGGCTTTTGGCAATCTAACATTTAGGCGAACTTCTTCCATTCTTGTGAGTAAAATCTACTCACATATGCTATCATTGTTTTAGTGGGCAGGGTATTCAACCACTTAAAAAACCTAGAGCCCTTGGGCATCGCACCTTGAAAACTGAAGATAGGGGGTTCTACACAGGAATGCTTGTGTAGGTAAAATCTTCAAGCGCCAAGTACCAGAAAACCAAAGTTTATTGGTCGGAACAGTACGGTAGGGCATACCGGATCTGGCTTCTGCAATGGAGCAAAAAGCTTGCGGACAGACCCACCTCTGGCATAATTGGGAAACTAATTATGGTAAGTGGACTGGATGAACCAAGAATCCCATCGGCTTTAGCCGTGGGAGTGTCAAACTTTATTCCCTATTCGTTATAGGCAGAAGAGGCAAAAGTATCAAAAAAAGTTAATAAAACTATAAGGACGGCTTAAGCTTTACATCGGCAATTTTAAGTAGGTCGGTACAAATAAAGTTAACTCGTTAAGGCAGTCATTAGTCATTAGTCATTAGTCATTAGTAAGGGTTAGCAGCGTTTTTACATTTTTTAACGTAACTCTGTTTATTTCCACCTATCTAGTTACAGGCAGTTGATATTTGTTACCACGCTTAGGAAATTTAGGCGTTTCTGTTGGTTAGACTGAGGTTGATACCTGTTAAGTTCCTCTGTATTGGGGACTGGGGACTGGGGACTGGGGACTGGGGACTGGGGACTGGATACTCAAGACTTGCAACGCCGGAAAATTCTCAATTTCCCAGTCGGGCTTTGTTCCCCCGAACATAATTTTTCATGTGTTACAAAGGTTCCCAATCCCTAATCCCCAATCCCTAATCCCTAATCCCTAATCCCTAATCCCCTTCACACAAAGACACGGTGTTGTAGGCTAGGCATTTGACGACGGACTTGTTCTAGCCTTGAAGGGTTAATTTCGGCGATCGCCACTCCCGGCTGCTCACCAGCATCGGCTAAAATCGCTCCCCAAGGGTCTATAATCATGGCGTGTCCGTGAGTTTGGCGACGAGCGTAGTTGATTCCAGTTTGTGCTGGAGCAATAATATAGCAGGTATTTTCAATGGCACGCGCTTGCAGCAGGACTTGCCAATGGTCTTTGCCTGTGAAGGCAGTAAACGCAGCCGGTACAAATATGACATCCCCGTTTTTGTAAGCTATGTGTCGGTAGAGTTCAGGAAAGCGAACATCATAGCAAACTGATAACCCTATATTACCCAGTTCTTGCGAGAAGTGGACAGGCGGCAATTGCGTGCCAGCCATGACCGTAGTAGATTCTCGATAGGTGTTGCCGTCTGGAACGTTAACATCAAACAGGTGTACCTTTTGGTAACGCGCGAGTTCTTGACCACTTGGGTCGATGAGTAAGGCAGTGTTATAGACTCTATTGCTAGTGTGGTCTACAGGAACTGGAAAGCCACCACCTAGGATGGTGATTTGAAAACGCTGCGCCATCGTTTTCAGAAATGTTTCTGTTTCTTGGGCGATCGCCGAAGCTTGAGCAAGTTTTTCATTTTCTTCTCCCATGAAAGAGAAGTTTTCTGGCAAACCAATTAATTCAGCACCCTGACGCACGGCTAAATCGATGAATTCCTCTGCTTGTGCCAAGTTTTTTTGTAAATTGGACACACTCGTCATTTGAATAGCGGCGGCTAGATAAGACTTCATAAATTCAACAATGAATAATGTTGTGTGAGGTTGAAAACAGTTAAGCTACCACACAAAGAAAAGTTAACTTGTCCTCCACAAGTCTTGTGTGATGGAATCTTAACAATGGACAAAGCAACCGAGCTGGTTAAATCATTTAGTCCAACTGTACATTTGAGAGGATATATGCTGCACCGTAAAATTCCAGATTTTTCTGGTCAAAGCAACGCTAGACTTATCCCTGGTTTACGAGTAAAGCAGTCAACAAAGCTAAGTTTTAGATGAACTGTACATTACCAAAATATCTGGCGGCTGAGAAGCTGGTTGCCTTCAATTTAAGAAAAAACACTTTAGAATGGCTGTTATGACGGTAAAAGCAACCCGACTGGAGATATCTGCTGCGCGGAAGGGTGGGTGTTTGTTTCAACAAAAGTCAAAAAATGGCTGAACAACCCATGACACAAGGCTTTGAAGAGTTCATAACCAATTTACCATCCGCGCAATCTCTCAAAAGCTTGCCAAATAAAGGTTTTTGCTTGTATGATAAAACAGAATATTTTGAACCTATGTCCGAAAACGGTATGCTTTTACCGATTCGCGCAACTGAACCTAGAAAACTGAATACAGTAAGCGTTTCATATGCCAGCGGTTACAATTTCTACGAATCCCTATTAGGGATTGAAACAATACATCCGTTAGAATCCGAAGACTCTGCCATTAGCGTTACAATTTCTACGAATCCCTATTAGGGATTGAAACAGCTACTTAAATACAACGCATCCGGACTATAAGAGTTACAATTTCTACGAATCCCTATTAGGGATTGAAACTTAATCTTGAACTCTTTACCCTGTAATTCACCTGGGTGTTACAATTTCTACGAATCCCTATTAGGGATTGAAACACTATGAGGGAGAAGTTCAACTCAGGGCAACAAAGTTACAATTTCTACGAATCCCTATTAGGGATTGAAACAATACTTCTATCTATGAATCTGTGAATCGAACGTTGGTTACAATTTCTACGAATCCCTATTAGGGATTGAAACGCACTGTCACCAAAGCCCAGGTAATGTTCCCAATGTTACAATTTCTACGAATCCCTATTAGGGATTGAAACTGGCTCTCTCAACAAAAACCTAGCGGCAAGTACGAAGGGTGGCGTTACAATTTCTACGAATCCCTATTAGGGATTGAAACTCACAGGTAACTACGATGTACGCAAGCCAAACAGTTAAGGTTACAATTTCTACGAATCCCTATTAGGGATTGAAACAATTATGGCAGACATCACGAATCTCAATCAAATTGTTACAATTTCTACGAATCCCTATTAGGGATTGAAACGCCCATTGACAAAAGCGCTATATCCCTCGTCTTCTTGTTACAATTTCTACGAATCCCTATTAGGGATTGAAACGTAAATGCTGTAGCAAGTTGCCGTGTTCAAGCTAACAACGTTACAATTTCTACGAATCCCTATTAGGGATTGAAACAAACCAATCTTTTTCAGATCCAAAAACTGTAACACGGTTACAATTTCTACGAATCCCTATTAGGGATTGAAACATTGACATGATTCGTATTTAGCACTTCGCCTAAGGTTACAATTTCTACGAATCCCTATTAGGGATTGAAACATTTGAAGACAATCCTAAGTCTGCTTATTGTGGAGTTACAATTTCTACGAATCCCTATTAGGGATTGAAACCCTCAAGTCCTCACTCCAAAAACTTGCCAAACTGGTTACAATTTCTACGAATCCCTATTAGGGATTGAAACATACTTGCAGAAAAAGCACTAAAGGTTGCTATTTCAGTTACAATTTCTACGAATCCCTATTAGGGATTGAAACACAAAATTGCTGGTCTACAATAGACTTCTTGCAAAAGTCTTTTTCTTATACCAATTCTCCATGAAGATGCACTTAATCTTTATTAAACGAACCGCCAAGACGCCAAGTACGCCAAGAGTGAAAGAGTAAGTATTAAGTGCAAGTTTACAGAGAATTGGTATTAGTGTTCTTCTTTGCGTCTTTGCGCCTTTGCGCGAGACAAAATAAGATTTATGCAAGAGGTCTAATTGTATCTGTGGTTTGAAGTTACAATTTCTACGAATCCTTATTAGGGAAACCTACAGTAAATTCAAAAATTATTAATTATTTTTGAATTTTGAATTTTGAATTTTAGCGAAGCGAGAGTCAGGTGGATAATAAGTTCAATTTTTCAGCAATGTACGCTCCGACAACGGCTTCCGAACATTTATTTTTCCACCAATTCAAAGATTCCTGGTGTTTTTCTTGCATGAGTTGCTTGTTTGTAAGCAGCTTTTTTAGTATCTCCTCTAATTCGCCCCAATCTTTTATCTGAATAGCAGGTGATCCATCTAAAAACCATCGTGGAGGTAAAACTTCCGTTACTAAGATGCAACCATATCTCATTCCTTCAAACAAGCGAATGGTTTCAAACGAAGTACCTCTAGGGACAATGCATATTTTGGTATTCATCATTCTTTCAGAATAGCTGTTTCCACCTTCATTCATTGAATAATGAAAACCAGGAGTGATTGATAATTCAATTTTATATTCAGGATATTTTTCCTTGAAACTATTTAAACTTGATACCATTAATTTTCGAGAAAGGGTTTTTGGAGTTCCCAACCAGTACTTCAAAGACCATACAGGTAATGGTACCTGAACTAAGCTGCCAGCAAAAAAAAGTTCATAGGGGCGTGCTTCTATATCCTTGATTGGCAAATCCTTTGAGTTGCCATAGCCCTGTGGAACATCGTAGATAGGTGGAATTTTGGCTGTACAGGATAGCAAACTCTTAAACTTGTAAAACTGATAATTTACCACCCAAGGCAGGCGTAAAACTAAGATTCTGAGAAATTGAATCAGTGTCAAAAGGTTTATCAAAGAAGGCTTGAGGAGGGGATTACATCCAAGTATTGGAGATATGCCAAGGCACTTAAATACAGCCTTTACCTTGTGAAAATACTTTGGTATGCGACACCATTCATCTCCCAGTACAACAGCAACAACATTTTGTCCATATGATGGGAGTTCATCAATTTCGTCCCAAGTTATATAAAATATTAAACCGCTGATCTTCAAACTTTTTTCCATAGCTTGGAACACTTTAGTATAATAATCACTTAAACCGAGTTCGCTCGGTGGATTAGGATCGTATATATTCCAAGGAATTGGCTTTTGGTCTCGTTTTATGTAGATATAGTAATGATTGGATGGCTTAATTTCAGACATAGGGCTGAAGTTATAAAAACGTATAGAGTACAAATAATCGGAAGGCTTAACGGTTAATCCCCTGACATCTCAAAAATGGTGAAAAAAGTTTAATAAACACCAAAAAATTTTGACTTTTCAGACATCCTCTAAGCTCTGAGGGGTTGAAAGCCATAGACAGCGGTAGTTGCACGGATATTGAAGGGCGCAAGCTAATAGCTTCCCAATATTAGCCCATTGACACTCCCCTGGTTGAACAAATTTCGCATCGCTCATTTGTTCGGAAACCGAGGGGATTCTACACTCTTCCTCGTTACTTGCTCAAGCAGGCTTTCACCAACCAGAGTAGAGGACGAGTCCTGTAGCGTTACTTCGGGATTGCCCATCCCTAGCTTTTGCAAGATTGAGAATATTTATTGCTGCGTTCACGTCTCTATGAAGGTACGACCCACAGTTACACTTATGGGTACGAGTTGAAAGAGACTTTTTCACAACTGTACCGCAATCACTACATTTTTGAGATGTCATTTTAGGATTGACGGCAACAACTGTGGTTCCAAATTTAGCAGCAAAATATTCCAACCAACGACGAAAAGTAGACCAAGCTACATCATTAATAGACTTGGCGAGCCTTTGATTTTTTACCATACCTTTCACATTTAAATCTTCATAGGCGACTAAGCTGTTAAGCTTGCACAAGTTACGCGCGAGTCTCTTCGCGTGTTCATTCCTCTGCCTATTTACTCTTAAATGCTTTTTTGCATATCCGGCTCGCGCTTTCCTACGTTGATTCTTTCCTTTTTCTTTCTTATATATCTGGCGTTGAGCGTGTTTTATTGCTTTTTCGGCTTTCCTTAAAAACCTTGGGTTCTCCTCATGATGTCCGTTCGAGTCAGAGTAGAAAAACTCAAGTCCAACATCAAGACCCAACTCACCGTTACTTGTTCTCTGCTCAGGTTTAACTTCAATATCAACCGCAAATTGGCAGTAGTAACCGTCAGATTTACGAACTAATCGAACACGCTTAATTACCTTTTGAGGGTAGCTGTGAATATCCCACTTTCCTAACAATCTGACTTCACCTATACCTTTTTTGTCCGTAAAGGTGATGCGTCGTTTTGTAGGATGTAGTGACCAGCCACTGGTTTTATACTCAACAGAACGGTTGTCTTTTTGAAAGCGGGGGAAGCCTTTTTTACCTGGTTTCTTAGACTTACAGTTACTGTAAAATCTGTCAATGGCACTCCAGGCTCTTTCTGTTGCAGCCTGACAAGCCATTGAGTTTAATTCCTCAACAAACTTAAAGTCTTTTCGCAGTGCTGTTGAATAGTTGTTTAGAGCTATTCTATTAATTTTTTGCTCACTGGAAGCATCCATCCAATAACGAATAGCTTTATTTCTGATGAACTGAGTACTTCTAATAGCTTCATCGATAGCTTGATACTGTTGTTGCTTACCTTTAATTTTGTACTCTAAGACCAGCACTGCGTTATCACCTCCTATTTACGTAGTGTATAATACGACTATAACATAAAAAGTGAGATTGTGATGCCTAGAAAAAAGATTTATGGAGAGAAGAAAACCAAGTTAACACTAACTTTAACTCAAACAGCAAAAGACTGGCTTGAAAGCAAGCAAGTCGAATTAAGAGCTAATAGTTTGTCAGATACTATAGAAAGAATGGCAAGAGAAAACATCACGGTAGGCTAAAGCCTACATTGTGGCTTTTATCCCCGCCTTTAAAGCGCGGGGTTTTTAGCCTACCCCTTATAATTTGTTTTCAGCTAATGCCCCGCAACAATGTTGCGCGACAGCACTAGATCACAACAGCTTTCCTTGCTTCAGGATAGCTTGTCCTCTGCCATCTGCCTTTCTTTGGTAATTAAGGGTATTCCAACAAATAAATTATCCAATCTTGTGGATGGGGTTCTAGCCATTAGTGTCAATTTAAGGTGAAAGTCACTAAGCGACAATGCTTTGAGAGATTGCCTTGTTCCCAGTCAGAGGCTTGGAATACCATTGGGAGGCTCTGCCTCTGCCTTAAGAGCGGCAGAGCCGCTTAAACTGCATTTCCAGGTGGAACCTGGAAACGAGATTTTAGAAGAGTTTTGGCTTAAGTTGACATGTATGGCATCTGGTTCCCCCACTTTATAGGACGGACGCCAATCGTATCCCACAAGAAAAAGTTGGATATTTTTTTATTTGCAAGTCCTTAAGCAGCTGCTTGTGCAATTAATTGGTTAGCAACCTGCTGTGCCAAGTTAATCGGAATTGCAAATCCCAGTCCTTGGGCACCTTGAATAATAGCAGTGTTCACACCAATGACTTGTCCTCGTTGATTTAGCAGCGGTCCACCTGAGTTACCAGGGTTAATAGCAGCATCGGTTTGAATAAAGCCAACTTCGCGATTTCGGGAACCTAATGCACGACTCGTGCGGTCTGTTGCACTGATAATGCCTACAGTCACGGTGTTGTCTAAACCGAGAGGATTACCAATGGCGATCGCCCATTCTCCAGGTTTCAACTGATCGGAATTACCAAGACTCACAACCGGCAGATTATTAGCCTGAATTTGGACAACAGCTAGATCCGTTGCTCTATCTTGTCCTAATACTCGACCTGTGAAACTACGACCGTTTTTCAAAGTGACGCTGACTGTGTCTGCTCCACCAACAACGTGAGCGTTTGTCAGAATCAGACCATTCGACCTAATAATAAACCCTGAACCGGTACCTCTGGCTACTCTTCTACCATAGGTATATGGATTTCTTACAGTGCGTGTAGAGTCAATCCGCACGACAGCAGATCCGGTTCTTTCTACCGCAGAGGAAACAAAGTTACTATCTGTGTTGCCAATTGGTGCAGAAGGTAATTGAGCAATTGGTTGCTGAGATAGCACTGGATTTGTGGGCATGAAATGTGCGCCCAACATAGCCGTTGCAGCTCCAAGTGACACCAAAGACAAATTAGTGAGAGACTTCTTCAAAGAAAAAAGAAAAGACATTTTAGATTTCCTATAAATGAGGATGGTTTGACACAGAATCATTGGAGACAAAAGCCGTTTTCCTCACCCACGTTCCTTAGCTAGCGTTAACAATCCGCTTGATAAGATCCAGCCCTACCTGAGTCGTTTCATTTAACAGTTTTGGGTCTACCTTTTTATCATTTGGCGTGTGGTAGTTCGGCTCATTACCTCGGTAAAAGAATAGAACTGGCACGTTTTTATCAGCAAACGATGCATGGTCGCTACCGCCAGATGAGCCAAAGGTTTTCACTTTAGGGTCAATATTTCGAGCAAATGTCGTTAAAGATGACGTACCACCAATTCCTAACTGGTTGTTGACGCCAACCATATCGAAATTGACCATAGCTTTTAGCCCTGACAGAAACTGCGATTCAGCCTTATTGACAAAAGCCCGCGAACCGTGCAAGCCGTCTTCTTCACCATCAAAGGCGATGAACCAGGCTTGACGAGCAGTCGGTGTATTAGATAGATTACGGGCAAGAGCCAGGACAACTGCTGTTCCCGAAGCATTATCGTTTGCTCCCGGAGAACCAGGTACTGAGTCGTAATGCCCACCTAGAATAATTTTGGGTTGAGTCACTCCTGCAAGATGTGCTATAATATTACGTCCAGTCACAACACGTCGTTGCGCATTCACATTCAAACTGACATTCAGCGGGACACTTTGCGCGCGTTGAATTAAGGGATTACCTTGCTGACCAGAAAGCCCCAGTACAGGAATTTTCACCTCCTCGCCAAGCGTTCCGTACACATCACCTTGTCGATTGTTGACAATCACCAAACCCACAGCCCCAGCAGCAGCAGCATTTTTCGCTTTTTCAGAAAAACGAATCTCACCGCGCCGGACAATGGCGATCGCCCCCTTAACATTCACAGCAGCAAAATCAGCTTTGCGTCCGACATTAGGAACCACTACCAGTGGCGCATTCAATTTTCCTGCAACTGTCCCATTGAGTGCTTTGCCTTCAACCGTTGCTTTATCAATACTCAGGTTTGAGCCTAAGTCTTGAAACTTTGAATAAGTAAAAGTTTGAACTTCAGCTACATAACCAGCTTTGCGGTACTGTTCAATTAGATAAGCGCTTGCCTTTTCCATGACTGGTGTCCCAGCGACTCGCGGACCAAGATTCACTAAAGCTTGTACATCTGTAAAGGTACGGTTGGACTCTTGAGCCTCAACAGCTTCTTGAGTACGATTTGGCTGGGCAATGCAAGCTGTAGGAAGTCCAACCAAAACAGCTACCAGCGCCGTTTGTAACCATGATTTTGCTAATGTCTTAAATAAAAAAATTGATGGAAATTTCGTGTTCGTCACCTTTGTACCTACAGCTATGAATCGCAGGTTTTTAAACGTAAGCAATCAGGCGACCACAAATAATCACACCAGTCCAAAGTACAAGGGAAATGACTGCGATCGCTCTAACCACCGCTGGAGTTCTCACACCCCGGTTCCAGAACTTAACCGATTTAAAAGCCACTTTATGAAAAAAAGCCGCATTCACCCCAGCAGCGCACAACAGCAAAAGCTTCAGGCGAAAAGCTGGATTTGCTGCTATTTGGGTTGCATCCACTGCAAACATGAGAAAACCTGATAGCACGACAACAGCAAAACTTAAGAAAGACCAAGGCAAGAGGTATCGTGCTATATCTGTCACCAACAGGTGGCGGGAGAAACCAAGTAACCTAAAATCGAACAGAGCAACTGAGCCAAAGACAATGGCTAGACCAAGAATGTGTGTCGTTGAAATAATTGGGTAAAGCCATAGCCACTGGCGAATCAGTGAGGACAAGGCACTGTTTTCTAACCACAGCCACCAGGTTGTATCAGCAATGTGCATCAGCGCAGTTCTACTGTTTGCTTACCTATAGTAATTCGCTCTGCTCGCATTTCATTAACATCCGTGCGATGAGGGTAGCCTACTAACCTCACTTGCTGTCCAACCTGCAAAGCGCTTTGGGGTAGCCCACGTCTCTGCAATCGGGCAGGTGGTGCAAGGACTGCTTGCCACACTTTATTATCATCTGTTTTCACTTCTATTGTGGTGTGCGGATTCCCATAACTGATATTCTGGATTTCACCAGAGAGGTTCAGCGTTTGTTCGTTGTTGTACTCACTCCAACCGTGATGTGCGCTAGCATTTTCAGTTGCAGAAGCTAGGAAAGTCGCAATTGTTGCTGCAGTTAGCGCAGCGTGCATAAATCCTTTTTTAACCATGGCTTTGTTTACTTGTTGCTGATTATCCATGATTCCATTCCTGCTTTTGTTAAGTTTTCGTCTGGAGTTCTGAGTAAAAAGTGTCACGGTAATTTTTTGGTCTTCTGTACTAAGCACTCACAACTGTTGTGGTCAATTCACCACTACAGTCTTTCCACCAATCGTGATTTGCGACGCTCCCATTTCGTTGGAACGATTGTAAGCCGGCCATCCTACCACAGTTGCAGTGGAGCCTACCTTGAGAACGCTCTGGGTTAATCCTTGCCACTGCGCCTGAGTCGGTGATGGCAAGTCAATCTTCCAAACTTGCTTCGAGCGACCAGTTGTTTGAAGTTGCATACGAATGTGGGGACTCGTATATCTGACTGCTTTAATCACCCCTGTGATTGTCCGTGGATTTCCCATATCATAGTTTGTGTAATAGCCGTGATGTGCTGCTACTTGTCCAGGAAAAGCAAGGCTCGCAACTACAGTAATTATGGCTACCCAAAACAACTTAGAGCGTGCAATCATACGTTTGGCGGTGTTAAGTTTGGAGAAATTTAGGTGTGTACAAGAACCCCACCCCCAACCCCTCCTCCGCAGTCGCCTCAACGGGGGGAACCCCCGCACGGCGCTGCTCTCCGCAAGCAGGGAGGGGAGCGTACACTGGCGGGGTGCGGTTTACGGTTATTGTGAATGATAAACCAATCATGGTATGACAGACCTTTGATATTCTTGTTATTTCTTAGTGTGATGGACAAGTATGACAAAAAAATGTCAGTGCCTCTGGGTAAAGATAAAAAATTGGGCGTTGCTGATTTGAAGTATGAATCCAAGTGTAGAGACGTGACGCCAGTCGCCTAGGTCGGGAAACCCTCCTGCAGCGCTGGCTCACCATGGTACGTCTCTACAAGGGTTTAGAATCACACGACATCTTTTTCATACATGAATTCAGCAACGCCAAAAATTGAATTCCTCACTCCCCAATCCCCAATCCCTAATCCCTCTACTTCAGAGGTAGTTCAATTTGAAAGGTAGAACCTTGCCCAAGCACACTTTTGGCACTAATGTGTCCTCGGTGAGCTTGCACAATTTGTTGGGCGATCGCTAATCCTAAACCAAAGCCACCTGTTTGACGCGATCGCGCTGTATCTACACGATAAAACCGTTCAAAGATATGAGGTAAATCTTCCTCCGGAATGCCAATGCCGTTATCTTCCACCTGAATAATGGCTCGCTGGGATTGTGCCAGCAATCTTAGTGCAACTGTACCATCAAGAGGAGTGTACTTCAAAGCATTGCTAAGTAAATTTACAATCGCCTGTTTTAACAAATCTGGATCGGCTTTGAGGTTAACAGGTGACTGGGGTAAGTGAAAAGTAAAATTTAGGTTTTGTGCAACTGCTAGTTGTTGATACTCTTGGGCTATAGTTTGCAGTAGTCCAACAAGGTCTATAGTCTTTAAAACCGTGTTATTCAGCGGTCCATCCTGACGAGCAAGAAACAACAGATTATTAATGAGATTGCTCATTGATTTAGCAATCTCCGTAATATTTTCTAGACGAAAACGCTGCTCTAATTCATCCTGTGGAGGCATTAAAGCCACTTGTGCATTACTTAAAATCGCAGCCACAGGAGCACGTAACTCATGAGAAGCATCAGCAGTGAAGCGTTGTAGTTGTTCGTATGCCCGACGAGTTGGTTGCATAGCAAGTCCCCCCAGAAACCAACCAGTAATACCTATCGTCCCTAAAGTTGCTGGTAAAGCCAGTGTTAGAAATAACCTTGCTTTATCTAAGTTTTTACGTAAAGGAGTTAGAGGAACAGCCACTTGAATATAGCCAGTCAACACATTATTTTGTATAATTGGCAACGTCAATTCTCGAAACCATTCTTTGCTAGTCGTTACCCCATTTCGATTCTTACTGATTTGAATAGTTTGAAAACCAGGAGCAACAGTTAATTTTCTCGAACCAGACACACCAGTAGAATCAACTAATTCTCCATTGAATTTGTACAACCGAACATACGCAAAGCCATTATTGATTGGTGGTACTGGATCACCAAAAATTGGCACGTCCCTTCGCTCAATCTGGCGTCGTTTGTTATACAGCTTATATAATGGATTTATCGCAATCGTTTTGCTATCAGAATACAATCTTTCATCAAAAGCCTGAAGCTGCTGCTGAACAATCAGGTAATACGCTATACCAGCAAATGCGATGAGGATGCTCCCCATCGATATTGTAAATAAGTAAGCTAAATTGCGACGGCTACGAACAAACATAATTAGTCATTAGTCATTAGTCATTAGTCATTAGTCATTAGTTCTCCCTCATCCCCCTCATCCCCCTCATCCCCCTCATCTCCCTCATCCCCCTCATCCCCCTCATCTCCCTCATCCCCCTCATCCCCCTCATCCCCCTCATCCCCTCATCTCATTTTTCCGGAACATTAAGCCGATAACCCATACCATAAACATTTTCCAGCCAATCTTTTGCTCCAACTGTTTGCAGGCGCTGTCGCAGTCGGCGCACTAGTGTTGTCACAGCATTACTTTCTGGTTCTGTCCCCCATCCCCAAAGAGCCTGTTCTATTTGATTGTGAGATAAAATCTGACGAGGATGACGCATCAGATATTCCATCAGTTGAAATTCTCGACCAGATAATTGAGATGTGAGTTGATTTCGCTCAAGAGTTAGGTTATTCAAATCGAGATGTAAATCTGCTAATGTAAGTTTGTCTCCTTGCCAAAGTGGGGAGCGCCTTCTCAAAGCTCGCACCCTTGCTAGCAGTTCGACAATATCAACTGGTTTCACCAAGTAATCATCTGCTCCCGCGTCTAAACCATAAACTTTATCTAATGTTGTGTCCTTAGCAGTCAGCATCAGTACTGGGGAAGTTTTCCCAATGCGTCGATATTCCTGACAAAGGTCAACCCCACTCACTTTAGGAAGCATCCAGTCTAAGATCAATAAGTCATAATCTTTCTGAGATAACAGCCACTGAGCCGTTTCTCCATCTTCTATAGCATCAATGGTATGTCCTGCTTTGGTAAGCGCAGCTCGCAGTGGCTCTAATTGGGCTAGGTCATCTTCCACCAGTAAAATTAACATAGGGCGATCGCTAAGAAAAGTTTTTTCTTGATCTTAGTGTGCGTAGTATCTGTGACGTGAAGCTACTTAATTTATGCTCCAATCCCGATGGTTGAAGATTTTGCGTTCTTTGGGGTTAGAGTTTTGGCTACCCCTACCACTGCTTGGATTAGCTTTTTGGGTGGGGGGTGGATTTCTGATGGATAGAATATTGAGCCGCTCTCATCAACCAACGAATCCCTTGAAGGTTGAGACATTATCAGCCAAGCAATCGAGAACTATTGTACTGTCAATTACAGCTCAAATAAAAAAGCATCAAGGTGTTTCAAGAGTCAGAGTTAAGACAGCTTCCAAAGCACTCAAAGAACTAGAATTTGAATTTCCTGTAACAGAACTTAATCAAGTGGAAGCAGCAGTTAGCCAAGAGTTACGATTGCCAATCGATGATGTGAGAAAGTTGATGCGCTTTGAAACGGAAAATGGTGATGGAATGAGGGAGTGAGGGAGGGAGGGAGGGAGGGAGTGAGGGGGATGAGGGTTCCGGAGGGCGATGAGGGGGATGAGGGAGGGAGAGAGGGAGAACTAATGACTAATGACTAATGACAAAGATGTAGAGACGCGCCATGGCGCGTCTCTACAATGACTAATGACTAATGACTAATGTTTTTTTCAAATTTTTGAAGTATTCAAATATACTATAACAACGAGAACAGTTATAAGCTTTTTCATCGCATTTGCCATGACCCAGACCGCCCTCAATAGATTTTGGGAGCTTCTATTCGGAGCGATCGCCCTCAAAGAGGAAGCCTTTGGGCTGATTCAATCGCTACCCCAAGGTACAATAGCAGCCTTATACATTGTACTGATTGCTGGGTTTTCTCAGGCGCTGGGTCAAGGGACGGTGCTATTCGTCAACCGAGTCAAACCGCTTCGCTTTTTTCTGAGTCTGTTGATTGGGTCTGTGTTATTTGTATTCACCGTTTTGTTTTGGGGTTTAAGTACATGGTTGGTGTGCCTTGTACTATTCAAGGTTAATATCCCGTATCACATCATTTGGTCTACGCTGGGATTTGCCTACGCACCGCTGATGTTGAGTTTTTTAGTCGCCTTGCCTTATTTGGGTGTGCCAATTCAAGTCTTGCTTTCTATTTGGACACTGTTAGCATTTGTAATGGGCTTGCGCGTCGCCCTTGGTCTTAGTATTTGGCAAGCGCTTTGGTGCAGTGTGTTGGGATGGCTTGTATTTCAAATTGTACAGCGCACCATTGGACGACCAGTTGCAATAGTTGGCAAGTGGCTGTCTAATACAGTCGCAGGGACACGGCTGGTTACAGATATGCAAGGACTGGAACAACTTCTGCAAGCAGGACCGCAGATGTTACGTAGAGATAACCAAACTAACGCTGGTGATAGAGACAACGGGGAGGTATAAGTGTGAAGCGAATTACCACATTTTTAGGCATTGTTTTCATTGCTCTACTTTGTACTCTACTCTACCCGCCACTGAGCCATTTGTGGTTAGTTTGGTACAACGCTTTGGGGGGTGCGCTTAAGCTCACAGTTGATTTGTTGCAGATTAGTTTCATTGCCGTTGTCTTCGCCGGACTCCTGGTTCCCCTCGAAGCTTTAGGTTGGTGGGCAGGGTGGTATGGTGATAAAGTTGATACTAAAGGTCGCTTAGGAATATTAGAGGAAGCAATTCCACCGCAAACAAACGTTGTCCGATATGTCATTTACCTTGATGGCATCGGTCAAGCTTCATTCAAGTACTTTCCAGATGGGGACCAGTTTTTACGCTCTTTAGGGGCAGCTTTGCCAGATAATATTGTGATCATTCGAGGACTTATGCCCTACTCAGTCCTCAATCGACCACTTACGGAAGGCAGCGGGATACTGGCGTCCTTTTGGCGTTTCGCGGAACGACGCAGTCAATCCACTAATGGTGGTATATTCAACGCTTTGCTTGCCATGACGATTAATATTCGCAATCTCCTCGTTGTTGCGGTTTCTGCTGACCAACGCTTTGGACCAATTTATAACCAGGGGACGGCGCAGGTCATGTACAATAGCCTGATTAACCACGGTTACAAACCCGGTAGCGGAGTACCGATTACACTGATTGGTTTCAGCGGTGGTGGACAGATAGCAATGGGAGCGCTTTCGTATCTTAAGCAAGCACTAGATCAGGCACCTATTGAGGTTATTTCCTTGGCTGGTGTGATCAGTGGCAATAACAATGCATTGTTGGTAGAGCATCTCTACCATCTTGTTGGTGACAAAGACCCCGTTGAGCGTTTAGGTCCGATTTTGTTTCCAAAGCGCTGGAGGATATTTTTCTTATCTTACTGGAACCGTGCCAAACGCATGGGGAAAATCACTTTTGTTTCACTCGGTCCAGTGGGGCATATGGGTGCTGGGGGTCCTTTAGATGCCAACAAATTTTTAAGCGATGGTCGCAGCTATCTGCAGCAAACGGTTGACATTATGTCAAGTATTTTGCTAGAGGAGTATCCCTACAATCAAGAACTTGTTAAAAAGAAGATTAGCGATTATGAACGGTATCAGGAAGCAGCGTTTAATCGACCAGAATACTATCCTTTAAACCAGTCGGTAAACCCAGAACTTTATCGACCAATTGCCTCTTGGATGGGACGGCTGATTTTACCGCCTAAAGAGCAACGCCAATCAGGTGTTCTGTTTGAAGTGCATCACGCAGATGAGCAACACAAACACTTGGTGGGACAAGTCGTGTATTTGAAATGGATTGACGACCCCGAATCAAAAGTATCGGTTCAGTCAACGAAAAAGGATGTTCACTTCAACGCCGAAGCATTATACAACTACACACAGGGAAAAATCGTTCCGATTCGGATAAATCATTGGCGTCAGGTGACTCCATTGGAATCGCTGGCTGGTTCAAGACCCGATGATGATATAGTTGTGATGCTGCGCCAGCCAGTTGCAGTTGAACAAAACGGGAAGATAACTCTTTACGTGACCAGTGAACCTGTTCAAATTTCTGGACGCTTTTATGCATTAGTGAAGTTTTTGCAGCCCATTCAACAGGGAAGTGAACAATACCGGGTGGTTCATTTCAATCGCAATTCCCGTGACTTTGACTCTGTTGAAGAAGTCGTGCTTTTGCCTGAGGTAATTCCTAATCAAAACGGAATTTCCAACTCAATGAACAGTGGTATCGAAAAGTCTCCCGTCAATGCCTCAGGATGGTATGTTTACGGTGCAAAAAATGCTACTGGGATGTTTGTTGTGCAGGCGATCGCCCCCCGTGCTTTGTTGCGAGTCAAACCCCAAGAGGTGATTGTTGGCAGAAAACCAGCGCGTAAATATCTTAGAAAACGCTCTTGGCGGAATATTACCAAGCATAAAGGACAAATACAATCTGTTTTTTTAAGTACAAGGGGTACGGATATCCAAAAAGCAGTCTCCAAATGGCGTGAAGGTGACTGTGCCTTACTTGTACACGTGTATGGCGGTATAGGTGGCAAAAAACGAGAACCTGCAGCTAAAGCCCCTGTATACTTTGGTCATTCCGCCTATGGAGTGGCAGAAGTGGTGCGGGAACCACTGACAGGAGAGTTGCGCTTTGATATTAAGTACCACCAAGTTTACACTCACAACGGTTATGGGCTGATTGCAGGGACTCTGTCCTGGACTCGTTATATGGGCGATCGCCAGTTTGGTTGGTTGGGAATTCGTCCCGTTTGCGATATCCTGATTAAAATTGATGCTCTGACACAAGACTATGATGCTGATGAAGTCAAGCGCACACCATTGGAAGTTTTGAACCGTCAACTGGAAATCATGACAGCGCGTTACCGCATTGGAGATGGTACCGGTGCAACTTATGTCGGTCCTGCAAACAATTGTTCCCAAGATTCTAACCAGGCATTATATGCAGCGATTAGAGCGATTCAGGTTGCTATTCAAGTCAACCCTACAGAGATTGGGTATGCCATCAAAACCAATCCGCAGTTTAAAAATTGGTTACTCCGCCATCCCGAATATGCCACCAGCTTTAAGCAGTTGGTGAAGTTAGCCAGAGTTCTCAGACATGAGCTATTACCCTTTGGCATCGCACGGGCTGACTGGGAGAACTCTTCTACTACAACTATAGGAAGTTCTCTTGCAGACAGTCCTCTACAACAAGTTTTCAGAGCTTTAGTCAGTTGGCGAACTGTTCTGCCTCGAAAGGCAAGCGATAGCGTAACGCAGATATTTTTTAAACAAGGAGCATCTGTGTGGATACTCAGCACCAGTCAGGTAGGCAACTTAGACCCAGAAATAGCAGCGCTCGCTCCGTTGACTTTTTAGGATTTTACTATTATTTGGTTTGACGAGCATCCATCATAACTCATATCATCATGTGGCTTTTAGTTTCAGCTATAAGTTATAGGAAACTAAACTTCATTTGAGGTAATTTTTTAGAACAACTCATAACTTATGATCTGCTGTGGATATCTCGATTCTCGTAAAAACCTTTATTGCAGTCTTTGTTCTTGCGGATGCAGTAGGTAACATACCAATACTTTTGGTTCTCACCAAGGGCATGGAACCAGAAAGCAGAAACAGAGTTATAGATAAAGCGATATTAGTAGCTATAGGAGTGCTTTTACTCTTTGCCTTTGGTGGTCAATTTATATTACGTTACTTGGACGTCAGCTTGGGGTCTTTGCGAGTCGCAGGGGGACTACTGCTGTTGTTGATTGCCTTACAAATGCTTCAGGGAGAATTAGATACGCCTGTTATTGATCAAGAGCGAGATGTCGCAATTACTCCACTTGCCTTGCCACTGCTAGCTGGACCTGGTACTCTGACATCGGTCATGCTGTTGATGTCGGAATCTCCCAGCCCTCATGTTAGCGTCATCGTGGGTATTGTAGGGGCAATGTTCTCTAGTTGGTTGATTTTGCGTTTAGCGAACGGTATCGACAAGTGGATCGGTGTAGAAGGAGAAGTGATTATCACCCAACTTTTAGGTTTTTTACTAGCAGCACTGGCGGTGGAAATTGGCAGTGCGGGGATCAAGGAGTTGTTTTTTGCTTAGTGAACAGTGCCAGAATACAGCCAATGCCAATACAGTTCAGTTAAGGGTTATTTGTGACAATTCCATGGGTGTAGAGACGCGCCATGGGGCGTCTCTACATAGGTTATTAGCGCTGTAAACCATCTGAACTGAACCTGATTGCAGCTAGTGCTATCCTACAAGCAGGAGATGCTGATTTAGGTATTTGGGAAAAAAATAATGAAGCGCGATGAGGTTTTGGCAATTGTTGCAGCTCATCGGAAGCAGTTGCAAGCAATGGGAGTCAAGTCTTTAGATTTGTTTGGCTCGGTGGCACGGGATGAAGCAGGTCCAAATAGTGATGTAGACTTTTTGGTAGAGTTCGAGCGCGCAGTAGGACTGTTTGATTTCAGTAAGGTACGGCTCTACTTAGAGGATGTTTTGGGGTGTTCGGTAGATATGGGAACGCAGGATGCTTTGAGGGAACATTTAAGAAAACCCGTTCTTAAGGATGTGATTCGTGCCCTCTAGAGACTGGCGGCTTCGTATTTAGGATATTTTAGGCGATCGCGTTAGGTGACGGGGAAGAAAACGAACCGCCAAGACGCCAAGAACGCCAAGGAAGAGAGGAGACAAGGGGACAAAGGGAGACAAATTAATTCCCCCCATCTCCCCATCTCCCTCATCCTCCTCATCTCCCCCATCTCCCTCCTCTTACCCCAGCCCCAACTGCTGCTTTAAGGCTTCTGGAACATTAAGCGCTGTCTCCAACCCTTGCACATCCTCCCACTTTGTATTTTCATCCCAAGAAATGTTTTCGAGGTTTGCGCGGCTAAGGTTTGCGGCGCTGAGATTTGCGCGGCTGAGGTCTGGGTTAATGAGGTTTGCGCCAGTGAGGTTTGCGCGCAGGAGGTCTGCGTTGCTAAGGTCTGTGTCGCTGAGGTTGGCTTCCCTGAGGATTGCGCGGACGAGCTTTGTGCTAATGAGGTTTGCGCTCTTGAGGATTGCACGGACGAGGATTGCGCGGTCGAACTATGTGCCAAAAAGTTTGCGCTCTTGAGGTTTACACGGTTGAGGTTTGCGCAGATGAGATTTGCGCGTTTAAACTGCCGTAATGTGCCTTAACAATTGGTTGGGCGATCGCCAACCCTAATCCAGAACCGCCAGTGCTACCAGAGCCAGCCTCCGGAGGAGCTGAGCGCCAAGGGCGCACGCTTCGCGAACGCTAACACTATTCATCCGATAGAAGCGGTCAAAAAATCGCTTCCAACTTTTCTGAATTGACCACTTGTGGTCTTCCTTGTACTGATAATTATAATTACATCTATTTATGATAAACACTGTTGAAACATGTAATTTATTTAACGTAAAAGTTAAAGATACAAAGCTTAATAAGAACCACTGAGAGGTAAGTAGTGTCTTATGACTCAAAGTCTGCAACATTTTCAACAACAGACTAACATTGATATCCCCTCCAAAATAGATACGGGCAGTGGTAAAGAAACAGAACCCATAGCCATTATCGGCATCGGCTGCCGCTTTCCAGGCGGTGCCAATAGTCCAGAAACCTTCTGGAAACTGCTGCAAGAAGGTGTGGATGCCATCACACAAGTGCCAGCAGACCGCTGGAATGTAGATACTTTTTATGACCTGGATACAGCAAAACCGGGAAAAATACGAACTCGTTGGGGCGGATTTATTGAGAAGATAGACGAATTCGACGCCCAATTTTTCGGGATTTCTCCGCGAGAAGCCTCACGCATGGACCCGCAGCAGCGGCTGCTGCTGGAGGTAGCCACAGAAGCGCTAGAAGATGGAGGGCAGGTGCCGGAAGGTCTTGCTGGCTCAAACACTGGGGTGTTTATTGGAATATGCGGTAGCGATTACAATGACATCCAGTTGAGCGATCGCAATTCGATTGACGCTTACACAAATCTAGGCGGAGTTAACTGTATCACAGCCAACCGTATTTCCTACGTGTTTAACTTCACAGGACCGAGTATGGCTGTTGATACCGCCTGTTCCAGTGCACTGGTTGCAGTTCACCTCGCCTGTCGCAGTATCTGGAATGGAGATTGTAATCAGGCTTTGGCAGGAGGTGTGAATGCACTCCTCAAACCCGAAGCGAGCATCGGATTCAGTAAGGCATCGATGCTCTCTCCTGATGGTCGCTGCTTTAGCTTTGATGCACGAGCCAACGGTTATGTCCGGGCAGAAGGTGCTGGTATTGTAGTCTTGAAGCCTTTATCTAGAGCCATAGCAGATAAAGATCCCATTTATGCCGTTATCCGAGGCACTGCAGTCAACCAGGACGGTCACACCAATGGCATTACTGTTCCCAGCGACAAAGCCCAAGCAGCGGCACTGCGCTCAGCTTGCCACTCTGCGGGAGTGGAACCAGAGCAAATACAGTATGTCGAAGCTCACGGGACGGGAACATCTGTAGGAGACCCAATTGAAGCCAACGCTCTAGGAGCCACAGTGGGCAGCAACCGCCCGCCAGGGGACTATTGCATAATCGGCTCGGTTAAGACCAACATCGGACATTTGGAGTCAGCATCAGGTATTGCAGGTTTAATCAAAACAGCCCTAGCTTTAAAACACTGCCAGATTCCGCCAAATCTTCATTTCCAGACGCCGAATCCCAAAATTCCCTTTGAGGAATTGGGGTTGCGAGTGGCCCAAACCCTACAATCGTGGCCAAACTTAAAAGAACCGCCCCTAGCTGGCGTGAATTCCTTCGGGTTTGGGGGAACGAATGCCCACGTTCTTTTGTCAGGATTAGCAACGGATGCTGTAACGGATATAGCCGATTCAGAGCGCGGTTCTCTTCCTCTGGTATTGCCCCTGTCGGCAAAAAGTCCAGAGGCACTTGTGGCTGTTGCACGAGAAACCCGTGACTTTTTAACTGTTCTTGAAGAGAGCGCTGATGTTTCATTATCGGACATCTGCTACACTGCGAGTCTGCGCCGAGGTCATCACGATCATCGGTTGGCGTTAGTCGTTGATTCCTTTGAAGAACTGGTAGAAAATCTGGAAGCATTTCTGGCGGGAGAAAACCGTCCAGGTATGTCTTCTGGTCACCTAGTTCCAGACTTTGAACCCAAGCTGGCTTTCGTTTTCTCTGGCATGGGACCGCAATGGTGGGCGATGGGGCGTCAGTTGTTGGAGTCAGAACCCATATTCCGAGAAGTCATCGAACAGTGCGACGAATTGCTGCAGCAATATGCTGATTGGTCATTATTGGAAGAACTCAGAGCATCAGAAGAAACTTCCCGCATTAATTCTACCCAAATCGCTCAGTGTTCCATCTTTGCCGTGCAAGTGGCTCTAGCTGCCTTGTGGCGTTCCTGGGGCATTACGCCCCAAGCCATCGTGGGTCACAGTGTTGGCGAAGTGGCAGCTGCCCACGTTGCTGGAGTTCTGAGCTTGTCAGATGCTGTACAGGTTATTTTCCACCGCAGCCGTGTTCAAGCTGGAGCAGCGGGCTTTGGGAAAATGCTAGCTGTTGGGCTGTCTCAACAGGAGGCTGAGCGTGTATTAGCAGGATTAAAATACGAGAGTTGCGTTTCTATTGCAGCTGTTAACAGCCCTAGCGCTGTCACCCTTGCTGGGGATAGCACTGCCTTGTCAGAAATTGCCACATCTTTAGAACAAAAACAAATTTTCTGCCGGTTCCTGCAAGTTGAGGTGCCTTATCACAGTCCCTTCATGGAGCCATTAAAGGCAGACTTAGCACAATCCCTGCAAGAAATCAAGCCTCAAAAGGCTACAATTCCTCTGTTCTCTACCGTTACTAGCAAGCAGGTAGAAGGTTCAGAGTTGGATGGCACTTACTGGGGGCTGAACATGAGGGAGCCGGTTCTTTTTGCAGCGGCAATCTCTGAACTGATTGAAGCTGGTTATAACACCTTCCTCGAAATAAGCGCTCACCCAGTTCTCGCTAATTCAATCTCCGAATGTCTTGCATTAGTTGAGAGTTCAGGAACAGTGCTGCCTTCCCTGCGGCGCTTTGAACCAGAACGTTCCACGATGCTCTCGTCATATGGCAAGCTTTACACCCTGGGATACCCAGTTAATTGGCACGAGTTTTATCCACAACAAGGCCGTTTTGTGCGGCTGCCCTCTTATCCCTGGCAGCGAGAGCGCTATTGGCAAGAGTCCGAAGAATCCCTACAATCTCGGCTAGGAAAAATCGAACTGCGAACTATGTTGGGGCAACAAGTCCACCCCCTTTTAGGAAGCCGTTTGAAATCACTTCAACCGATTTGGGATGCGTCCATTGACAAGCAGCGCCTCCCTTATCTCGATGACCACCGCGTTCAAGGAACTGTGGTGTATCCGGCAGCAGCTTATGTGGAAATGGCTCTGGCTGCAGCATCGGAAATTTTCAAAGAGGGGGCTTATATTGTAGAGGAAATTGAATTTCAAAAGGCACTCTTGTTACCAGAAAGTAGTGCGCTAACACTTCAGTTAAATCTAGAGCCAAACCAGAATTCTTTTGAGATTGGTAGCAATGTCAAAGGTGATCAATCAGAATGGATCCGACACGCGACTGGCAAGCTAACTCGTGTTCAAAATAGCTTTGTCCCCAAGCTTGTTGCGATCAATGAAATTAAGAGCCGGTGCCAAAACGAAATTTCTAAAAGCGATTTATACCGCCAATTCCAGGAAATAGCACTTGAATATGGTCCTTGTTTTCAAGGTATCGAGCAGCTTTGGAGTGGCGAAGGTGAGGCGTTGGCTCAAATCATGGTCAGTAATGCTTTACAAACAGAAGTTGGGGAATATCAGTTGCATCCAGCTACCCTTGACGCTTGTTTCCAGGTGTCGATCGCCACTGTCTCTGTTCAAAAAACTTACTTGCCAGTACACATAGACCGAGTGAAGGTTTATAATCGTCCTGGGCTACAATTGTGGAGCTATGCCCGTTTGGTGGAGGAAAGCGCCACCCGTATCAAAGGAGATATTCAACTAATCGATGATGCCGGAAATGTATTGGTAGAAATTCTCGGATTTGTCTGCCAGTCCCTGGAGAGCAAGCAGGAAAGTTTAGAGAAAGCAGATTACCTCTACGAATACCGATGGGAGATGAAGGCACGTCCCACTCAAGAGTTAGTTCGCCCCACCCCTGATTATCTGCCCTCTCCGATGCAAATCGCTCAGAATCTCCAATCTGAAGCAGCTCGATTGAGCGTGCAATTAGGAAGGAAGCAGTACTACTCGCAGGTAAAGCCACAAGCGGATGCTTTATGTGCTGCTTACATTCTCAAAGCTTTCATGCAACTCGGGTGGGAGCCGAAATTGCATCAACGCGTAAGCGCGGAAACTCTTGCACAGCAGTTAGGCATAGTGTCTCACCATCGGCAACTTTTGGGTCGGTTGTTGGAAATCCTGCAAGAAGAAGGCGTGCTGCGTCAAGTAGATGACCAGTGGGAAGTTTGCAATCTCCCAGAATTGAAAGAACCACAAGAAACTTGGAAAGAACTTTTGGCCCGATTTCCTGCCTATCAAGCAGAGCTGATGCTGTTAGAACGGTGTGGTGAGAAATTGGCTCAAGTGTTGCAAGGTTCTATTGATCCGTTGCAACTGATTTTCCCGGATGGTTCGATGACGATATCGGAGCATCTGTACCAAGACGCTCCGACTTGTCGGATCTATAACCTGCTAGTGCAGAAGGCAATACGAGCGGCACTGGAGCGCTTACCATCAGGACGAAAAGTGCGGATATTGGAAATTGGTGCGGGGACGGGCTCAATGACATCTTACGTGCTGCCAAAACTCCCAGCAAAGCGGACGGAATATGTGTTCACGGACGTTACTCAACAGTTTACCACCTCTGCCCAGTCGAAATTCAGCGATTATCCTTTCATTGAGTACCGGGTTTTGGATATTGAAGCTGACCCAGTTTCCCAAGGATTTGACGCTCATTCATTCGATTTGATTCTGGCAGCGGATGTACTGCACGCCACCCGCGATCTGCGCTCCACCTTGGAGAATGTCAAACAGCTTCTAGCAACGTCCGGGTTACTAATTCTACTAGAGGTGACAAACGCCCCCCGCTTTATGGATCTGGTCTTCGGACTGCTCAAGGGCTGGTGGCTATTTTCCGATCTGGCTTTACGACCGTCACATCCGCTAGTTTCAGAACAAAAATGGCGAGATTTGCTGGCTAATGTCGGGTTTGTTGAAGCGACTGGCATTTGGGATACAGATAGCACTTCTGAGTCTTTGCAAAGCGTGATTCTGGCGAGAGGTCCTCAAGTTCAGCTTGAAACTCAAAGAGAGTCAATCTTTACTCCTAAACCAAAAGAGCAAAAAAGCTGGCTGATTTTTACTGATCGCTCTGGGGTTGGGCAGCAGTTAGCAGAAAGACTGCAAAAACGCTCAGAAATTCCCATTCTCATCTCGCCTGGAAATACATTTTTGCGCCTCGATCCCCATCGGTTCCAAATCCGCCCGGAACATCCAGAAGATATGCAAAAACTCCTGGAAGTTGTGAGTACCAGTCTGCCAGCTTGTCGTAGTGTCGTTCACCTCTGGAGTTTAGACATCACCCCAACAGAAGAAACCACAGTTGCTTCTTTGGAAGAGTCGCTCCCACTGAGTTGTCTAAGCGTTTTGCACCTGGTTCAGGCGTTGGAGCGAGTGGGGAGTTCTCCTCGTCTTGTACTGGTAACCCAAGGAGCGCAGGCAGTCGGAGAATCGGTCAAGTCAGTTGAGGTTGCTCAGTCTCCTTTGTGGGGTTTGGGTCGGGTGATAAACAATGAATTCCCTAAGCTTCAGTGTACGAGAGTGGATATTAGCAACGCCATCGCCCCTGAAGAAATTCAGTCCCTTTTTGCAGAGTTATGGTCAGATGAGGGAGAAGATGAAATCGCCTTGCGGGGTGCAGCACGCTACGTCCATCGGTTAATGCCGATATCGTTAAAAGATATTGCCACAGTTGAGAAAAAGCAAGCATCTTCTCAACCGTTCCGTTTGGAAATCTCCAAACCAGGAATTTTAGACAATTTAATGCTGCGGGCGATCTCCCGCCCAAAACCTGGGCTGGGAGAAGTTGAGATCCAAGTTTGTGCGGCGGGTCTCAACTTCAGAGATGTCGCTAAAGCAATGAACTTGCTGGCTGATGTTAACTTAGAAGGGAATTTCACCGAGAGTTCGCTTGGCTTAGAGTGTGCTGGCATTATTACTGCAATTGGCTCTGGGGTTGAAGGGTTTGAGATAGGCGATCAAGTTATTGCCTTTGCCCCTCACAGTTTTAGTACGCATACAACCACCGACGTCCGCTTTGTGGTACGCAAGCCCACACATATTAGTTTTGAAGAAGCGGCTACAATTCCCGGCGTTTTCCTCACAGTTTACTACGCCCTGCATTATCTGACGCAAATCAGCAAGGGCGAACGCATTCTCATTCATGCGGCAGCAGGAGGTGTGGGTCTAGCCGCCATCCAACTGGCTCAAAAAGCAGGCGCAGAGATTTTTGCCACTGCAGGCAGTCCGGAAAAACGGGAATTTCTGCGATCGCTTGGCGTGCATCACGTCATGGATTCTAGGTCGTTAGCGTTTGCCGATGAAGTAATGGAAAGCACTGGCGGCAAAGGTGTGGATATCGTCCTCAACTCTTTGGCGGGAGAAGCGATTCCCAGGAGCCTCTCTGTGCTAGGAAGATACGGACGTTTTATTGAAATCGGCAAGCGGGATATCGACAATAACAGCAAATTGGGTCTGCGACCTTTTCGCAATAACTTGTCGTTCTTTGCTGTGGACTTAGACCAACTGTGGCATGATCGCCCTGATTTTGTCCGGTCTTTATTCGGGGAAGTAATGAAACAGTTTGAGGAGCAAACCCTTCACCCACTGCCCCATCGGGTCTTCCCCATAAGCAAGGTGCAAACCGCCTTCCGGTATATGGCACAGGCAAAGCACATCGGCAAGATAGTAGTCTCCTTGCAAGATCCAGATGTGGTGGTGGCTCCCGCTGCACAGGAGAAAGTGACATTTCACAATCATGGAACTTACTTGATTACTGGCGGACTGGGTGGGTTTAGTTTAGCAGTGGCTCAGTGGTTGGTCAAAAACGGTGCTAAACACTTAGTCTTAATGGGACGCAGTGGTGCCGCTTCAGCAGCCGCATCTGAAGCTGTAAAAACTCTAGAGTCAGCAGGCGCAAACGTGATAGTTGCCAAAGCAGACGTGAGCAATGCAACTCAAGTGGCTAATGTTCTGACTGAGATTGAACAGTCTATGCCACCATTGCGAGGGATTATTCACGCTGCAATGGTTCTTGACGATGCTGTGATGCTGCAACTTTCTGGGGAACGCTTCGTGAAAGTGATGGCTCCCAAGGTCATGGGTGCCTGGAACTTACACACTCAGACATTAAATACACCGTTGGATTTCTTCGTGAATTTCTCCTCTTTTTCTTCATCTGTGGGGAATCCAGGGCAGGGGAATTATGCAGCTGCCAATGCTTTTCTTGATGCGCTGGCTCACCACCGCAGCACTCGAGGACTGCCAGCTCTGACCATCAACTGGGGAGTCATTGCCGATGTTGGTTTTGTTGCTCGCCAAGGTGAAGTAGGAGAACATTTGCAGCGGGTTGGAGCTAAATCGCTGCCGTCGCTGCAAGCGCTGTCTATGCTAGAAGAATTTTTCCGAGTAGAGGCAGTTCAGACAATGGTGGCACCGATGAACTGGCAGCGGTGGTGCCAGGTTCACGCAGCAGGCGCATCACCGCGATTTTCTTATTTAGTCGGGGAAGAAGCTGTCTGTGAAGAAGCAGGCGATCGCAACAGCGAAAGAGAAACGCTTGGCAACGCCCTTATGGCTGCCAGACCGACAGAGCACCAGCAGTTGGTGGAATCTCGCTTGCTTGAACAAGTTGCACGGGTATTGGGAACTTCTGCCGCCAAGCTGGACAGCTCAAAACCCCTGACCAATTTGGGACTTGACTCCTTAATGGCTGTTGAGCTAAGCAACCGACTCGAGAAAGCTCTGGATGTGAGCGTGCCCACAATGAAACTCATGGGGGGTCTGAGTATTTCTCAACTGGCAAAAGAGTTAGTTGAGCAACTAGCCCCAGCCAGCTCTACTACCGTAGCAATCCAGACACAATCCCACTCCAAGGTTACGGTAGCAGCAACCGATTGGCTCGTCTTCCCCAAACCAAATCCGGATGCCCGCCTGCGCCTGTTCTGCTTCCCGTACCTTGGGGGAAGTAGCTCCGCATTCCTTACCTGGTCGGATGATTTGCCACTAGATATAGAAATCTGTGCCCTTCAGCTTCCTGGAGGAACAGACCGTTTGGGCGAACAGCCATTCGACGAGCTAAATCCTCTTGTGGAAACCCTGGCACGAGTTCTGCTTCCTTATTTGGACAAGCCATTCGCTTTCTACGGTCACAGTCTAGGAGCATTGCTGTGCTTTGAACTTGCCCGTTACCTGCGCCGCGAAAATAGTAAAATTCCCACTCACTTGTTCGTTGGCGCTTGGTACGCTCCCCAACTACCCCATCCATTTTCTTCTATCGCTCAAATTTCTGAGGAGGAGGCGCTCAAAAAAGCAGATCTTATTGATTTACCCCAATCAATTCAGCAAAATACCGAGCTGATGCGGTTGTTGCAACCGACTTTAAAGGCAGGGATTTTGATGCATGAGAATTATATCTACTCACAGGAGTCGCCACTGGATTGTCCGATTACTGCGTTCGGAGGGATGCAGGACAAGGTGATCACCCAAGAGCATCTCTCGGCTTGGCGCGAACAGACTTGCAGCACATTTAAGCTGCAAATGTTAAGCGGCAACCACCTATTCCTGCACAGCGACCAAGAGCTGCTTTTGCAGGCAATATCTGAGGTTCTCACACCAATTCTGAGTTCACTTGTCAAGTAGTTGACAAAAGACTGTTTCTAAAAAGAGTCATAGCTGAGATCTTGCAAGAGTTGCAACAGTGACGAGGCTCAGCCTCCAAACCCTCGTTACCAGGTTGAACCTGGTAACGAGATATTAGAGCCAGAGGCTCTTGTTGAGAATGGTGACTACACCCAACCTAAATGGACACCTAAATAACGCGGGAAGATGGTAGCCACGAAAGTTAAGAGTCAAGGAATTAAGGGAATTGACTCTTAATTGGTATTTATATCGTGGCGGAAATCTGACACGAGCAGTTTTAACTGCCGTGACGTTAAAGATTTTGTTAATCAAGTAAAAACACGTACAAATCATGCGAAAATACTATAAGTGGTGATCAAATACATAGCTCTTTTGAGTTAGGAAGCAAATGCTTAAACCACGTTGTTTTTGTCTAACGTCCACGGCTGAAAGTGCTGGGAATTATTAATTGGTTAGACAAGTAATCAGGGTTGTTTTCATGTAGACGTTTAAACGTCAAGGACGGAGCCGTTCTAGGGTTGGCATGGAAACGATAACCATAAACCACGAGCAAGTAAGCGAGTCCGAAAGCAGGCTGACTGATTCACCCTCGGAGTGGTTCAACCTGTAGCTAGAAAAGTATAACCAGATAGCTATCCTGTGCAAACTTTCCTTGGGCGACAAGTTATACCCGACTTCTAGCCAGAATCCACCAAATTCTATTTGGTGGTGTGGCTCAATATAGCAGGCGCCAGGGCGGTTAGGACGCCAGGTGTAGAACATGCTCCATGGC
>NZ_CAWUDP010000092.1:0-38888 GCF_963920835.1 Scytonema sp. PCC 10023 | reverse complement strand
GTATCCCACAACCGCACTGTGCCATCTCTTCCACCACTGACAATTCTCTGGTTATTAGTACTTATTGCGACTGAGTATACGAAACCCTGATGACCACTCAATTCAGCGAGGAGCTTGCCCTGAGTATCCCATAACCGCACTGTGCCATCTCTTCCACCACTGACAATTCTCTGGTTATTAGTACTTATTGCGACTGAGTATACGAAACCCTGATGACCACTCAATTCAGCGAGGAGCTTGCCCTGAGTATCCCATAACCGTACTGTGCCATCTGAACCACCACTGACAATTCTCTGTTTATCAGTACTTATTGCGACTGAGTATACGGAACCCTCATGACTTCTCAATTCAGCGAGGAGCTTGCCCTGAGTATCCCACAACCGCACTGTGCCATCTGAACCACCACTGACAATTCTCTGGTTATCAGTGCTTATTGCTACTGAATATACAGTACCCTGATGACCTCTCAATTCAGCGAGGAGCTTGCCCTGAGTATCCCACAACCGCACTGTGCCATCTGAACCACCACTGACAATTCTCTGGTTATCAGTGCTTATTGCTACTGAATATACAGTACCCTGATGACCTCTCAATTCAGCGAGGAGCTTGCCCTGAGTATCCCACAACCGCACTGTGCCATCTTCGCCGCCACTGACAATTCTCTGGTTATCAATGCTTATTGCTACTGAATATACAGTACCCTGATGACCTTTGAGAACATTTTTGTTCCTACTATTTTGGACTGCACTGAATAAGCTGTCTTGTACTGATAGGGGTAATGATTGATTGGGGAAACTAAGCAAAGGTGAGCGGCTTTGTCCTATAAGATTAATTGCCCTTTCTAAACTTGTTAAAGGATCTGCCGATGACAAACCTTTGGCTACTAAAGCAGCTTGTTCTATACGTCCTTTTTCTGAGCTTTGCCACTGAAAGCTCACGAAAAATAACCCTGCAACCAGTCCACCAATTCCTAGCCATTGCAAAAGCTTTCTGTTATTATCTGCAATTTGCGAAGCCTGAAAAAATTCCACCTGTAGCGGTGTCATATTATTGTTAGCTCGCTGTTTATAGTTCTTTAAGAAATCTAAATCTGGAGAACGCCAAAGACTCCCATTTGGACGACCATTTTGATTCCAATAGACTGCTGCTTCTTCCAAGCGACGCTGGAAGCGCATGTCGCTGCGGCTGCTATCAAGCCATTGTCTCATCTGTCCCCAGTTGGCAAATAATGCTTCGTGGGTCACTTCTGCGGTTTCTGTTCCGTCAATGCTAGAGAGGGTCACTAATCGCACACCGGGGTGAGCAAATCTGCCAATCACATTTTTGACATACTCTGGCTCATCTTTATAAGAAACCAAGCTATTAATATTTGTACGACGACGGGTGTCGCTTGTTCCTTCCCCAAGCTGAACTAATCCCAGAAAGACTCGTTGAGCGATTTTCTTTTCTTGTTCGTTGAGGGTTTGATAAATGCGTTGAGCTTCATCTGCTAATGCTCCCCCAACTCCACCAATTTGTTCCAGCGTCTTGACAGGTTCAACGCCATTTTTTAGCCCGTCCCAAACGCGGGTTAATGCAAACTGGAGTAGGGGTAATGCTCCTTCTCTTCCTTCTGTGTCCTTTAGTAACAAATTAACGACTGCTTCATCCAGTGGATGACCAGCTAGTTCTGCTGGTTTGGTTATCGCCCGCCGCAATTCCTCTGTACTCATAGCAGGTACAATCACACCAAGATATGAGATCGCCTGATTCAGCGCTGGGTGTCGTTGGGTTTCTCCAAGGAAGTCGCTACGGAGAGTGATGATAACTGATACACAACCAGAGCGATCGCCTGCTGCATGAATTAAGTTCTCGATAAATATTTGGCGCTCAATAGCGTCATCGCAAAGTGATTAAGAAGGCAGAAGTACGAAGGCAGAAGGCAGAAGGCGTCCCCACGAATGAATTCGGGGGATTTAATAAAGTTGCTACGCGTTTATTTTTCTCCATAAATAAATTCAGGGGCTTTAAACCTTATGGCAGAGAACAGAGGACTTATTTTTGTATCAAAGCTTACCTTCTTTCCTTCTGCCCTCTGCCCTCTGCCCTCTGCCTTTCTTCGGTAAACTTCTTCAAACTGGTCTACTAACACCACTAACGGTGATACGGCAATCTCTGGTAAAACATTGGCAATGCGCCGTAAGCCATCATAAATAATAGTATCAGTAGTGTTACTGCTAGTTTGTTTTAATTCTTGTGCAAACTCGCGGGTTTTAGCCACAGGAGTTTGGTCATTCGTCGCCACTCTTGCCAAAACCGTTGCTAAAGCTTCCACAGGATGAGTCCCAGGGACAAGCACCGCCACTCGCGCTTGGCTTTTACCCGGTAGAGGACGCCGCGCGAGTTCAGGAATTAAACCTGCACGCGCTAGGGAAGATTTACCAGAACCAGATGGTCCCAAAATTGGCAGTAAACGTAATGGCGCTTCTGTTTGAGATGTATTTTCGTGAAGAGTGCGAAACAGGTTCCACAGTTTTTCGATTTGTTTTTCTCGCCCAAAATAGCGATCGCCGTCAACCTCAAGAAAGGCAAGTAACCCTTTGTAAGGATTGGGACCTATTTCTCCTATGGTAGAAACTTTCTCTTCGTTTAGTTGACGCTCTTGTTGGTACTGGTAGATAACAACTTTATTGCCATCTCCAGAAATAATCGCACTGCTGATGGCATCCTTTTCAATTCTAATGCTGCGATTCTCATCTCTTAACCCGCGATCGCTCATGGATTCTGCCTCATCACCAATTCACCGGCATCAAAGTGTCAACCCAACAATATTTAAGTAGCTTATGGCAGTTCTCATCCAGCCAAGACAATGATTGATTTTGTGAGAAAAAGTTCATAAAAAATTGTATATTTAACGAGATTGACGGAAATATGGTTCACACGTTGCCTTAGCTCCTTTCTCATCTGTACTTTCAGGCTTCTGGAAAACAGGATGATCCTGTAATCGCTCACAAGCAGCTTTCAACCAAGACTCCAATCTAATATCCCACAACCGCACTGTGCCATCTGAACCACCACTGACAATTGTTTGCTTATCTGTGCTGATTGCTACTGATGATACGTTACCTTGATGACCATTGAGTACGGCGAGTGGCTGACCTTTACCAGACCACAACCGCACTGTGCCATCTGAACCACCACTGACAATTGTTTGCTTATCTGTGCTGATTGCTACTGATGATACGTTACCTTGATGACCATTGAGTACGGCGAGTGGCTGACCTTTACCAGACCACAACCGCACTGTGCCATCTGAACCACCACTGACAATTGTTTGCTTATCTGTGCTGATTGCTACTGATGATACGTTACCTTGATGACCATTGAGTACGGCGAGTGGCTGACCTTTACCAGACCACAACCGCACTGTGCCATCTGAACCACCACTGACAATTGTTTGCTTATCTGTGCTGATTGCTACTGATGATACGTTACCTTGATGACCATTGAGTACGGCGAGTGGCTGACCTTTACCAGACCACAACCGCACTGTGCCATCTGAACCACCACTGACAATTGTTTGCTTATCTGTGCTGATTGCTACTGACAATACGTTACCTTGATGACCTTTGAGTTCGGCGAGTGGCTGACCCTTACTAGACCACAACCGCACTGTGCCATCTGAACCACCACTGACAATTGTTTGCTTATCTGTGCTGATTGCTACTGACAATACGTTACCTTGATGACCTTTGAGTTCGGCGAGTGGCTGACCCTTACTAGACCACAACCGCACTGTGCCATCTGAACCACCACTGACAATTGTTTGCTTATCTGTGCTGATTGCTACTGAGAATACGGAACCTTGATGACCTTTGAAAACATTTTTTTCCCTACTATTTTGGACTGCACTGAATAAGCTGTCTTGTACTGATGGAGGAAATGACTGATTGGGGAAACTAAACAAAGGTGAGCGACTTTGTCCTACAAGACTAATTGCTCTGACCAGATTTTCTAAAGGAGCAACCGATAATAATCCTTTTGCTGATATGGCAGTTTGTTCTATCCGCCCGATTTCTGCGTTTCGCCACTGATATAAAGCTACCCCTGCTGTTGTCGTCGTTAAGACTAAACCTGTACTTAAGACCCCAATTAAGAGTTGTCGTTGCTGCTTTCGCTCTTGCTCCGCTTTGATGGCAGCTTGCTTTCTTGCCTCTTCTGCTTGCTTTCTTGCCTCTTCTTGATCCACAGAGGCATGGAAAAATTCTAATTGCAGCGGTGTCATGTCGTTACTCGCTTGCTGATGATAGCGTTGCAGCAAATCTAAATCAGGAGGACGCCAAAGACTTCCCTCTTTGCGCCCATGCTCATCCCAAGAAGACGCTGCTTCTTCTAGGCGACGCCCAAAGCGAATGTCACCGCGACTGCTGTCCAACCATTGATTCAACTGACGCCAATGCTCAAACAGCGCTTCATGAGTCACTTCCACATAAATCAATTTTGCTGTTTCGCCTGCTTCCAGAACGGCGGAGAGAGTAATTAAGCGCACATCACGGGCGGCAAACTTGCCAATCACCTGTTTGACTTGCTCTGGATTGTCTTTGTGTGAGACAAGCCCTGCAAACGCAGCGCGGCGACGGGTGTCCTTTGCGCCTTCTCCCAACTGTACCAATCCCAGAAAAACGCGTCGGGCAATTTCTTTTTCTTCAGGACTGAGGTTGTCAAAAATCCGTTGAGCTTCCCCAGCCAGCGCACCGCCAACTCCACCGATTTGTTTCAGCGTGACAGCAGGTTCAATTCCTTGAGTTAACCCTTCCCAAATTCTTGTAAGAGCAAACTGAAGCAAGGGTAATGCTCCCTCTCGTCCTTCGGCTTCCTCAACCAACAAATTCACCGTCGCCTCATCTAAAGGATGATCCGCCAGTTCTGCTGGCTTGGCTATTGCTCGCCGCAGTTCATCAGCAGTCATTGCTGGGATAATTAAGCCGAGTTGAGCAACAAGTTGATTCAGCACAGGATGCCTTTGGGTTTCGCCGAGAAAGTCACTCCGTAGGGTCAGAATCACAGAAACACGGGCAGAGGGGTCAGCAGCTGCATCAACTAAATTTTCAATAAAAGCCTTGCGTTCATCATCATTCTTGCACAGCGAGTAGACCTCCTCAAACTGATCCACCAGCACCACTAAGGAAGATTGGGCAATTTGAGGCAGCATATCGGCGATGCGCCGCAAACCATCGTATGCACCTGTCTTATTCGTGCGCTGCAATTCATCAACAAACTCCCGTGTCTTCGCCACCGGGGTAAGATCCTTTGTCGCCACCCGCGCTAAAACCCCAGCTAAAGCTTCCAAGGGATGCGCCCCAGGTACCAGTATCGCCACCTGCGCCTGCTTCTTTCCCGGAAGGGGTCGCCGCGCCAGTTCTGGAATTAATCCGGCGCGTGCTAGAGAAGATTTGCCACTTCCCGATGGTCCCAAAATGGGGAGCAAGCGGATTTGAGATACATCCTCGTGAAGAGCGCGAAACACATTCCACAGTCGCTCTATCTGCGCTTCCCGACCAAAATAACGATCCGCATCTTCTTCATCAAACGCCAACAGACCTTTGTAAGGATTGGGACCAATCTTAGTTTCAACAGGCGATAATTCTGATTGAACTTGTTGAGCGGTGTGATATTGTTAAGAAGGCAGAAGTACGAAGGCAGAAGGCAGAAGGCGTCCCCACGAATGAATTCGGGGGATTTAATAAAGTTGCTACGCGTTTATTTTTCTCCATAAATAAATTCAGGGGCTTTAAACCTTATGGCAGAGAACAGAGGACTTATTTTTGTATCAAAGCTTACCTTCTTTCCTTCTGCCCTCTGCCCTCTGCCCTCTGCCTTTCTTCGGTAAATGACAACCCTATTGCCATCCCCTGAAATAATCGCACTGCTGAGTGCATCTCGTTCAATTGCAATGCTGCGATTCTCTCCCCCAAAAGTGCTGTCACTCATCGATTTTGCCCCAATATCAATACACTCCTGTTAAATTCCCAAACCAACGATACTTAGTAGCTTATGCCAGTTCTCTCCTAACCAAGCCGTTGTTTTGGTTAGGTGAGGTTTAAGTTTTTCAACTACAGAAGCAAATCCCTCAGCTTTCTTGGCATAATCGAGCGCTCGGTCTAATGCCTTCCCGACCTCATCTTTATCCGGCTTGGGCTTGTTTACCTCTTCCTCGGCATCAGCAAAGGCATTCTCAATCTTGCGACGATCCGGGCTTTCCAGCAATGCGATTGCTTCATGCAGCGCGTTCAGTTCTGCCCGAATATCAACACTTTCAGGCGCAGGTAAACTCACTGGCTGAAATTGTATATTGGCAATGTTGCTATCGCCCGTTTGAATAGCGCTACCAGCGACATTACCTCCAATAGAGACTGAGCGGTTTTGTCCAACCTTGTAATCATCGCTCCTAAAATCATCCCTAGCAGAAGATTTTGCAGATGCTACACTCTCCAAATTGGTTTGTGGTTGAGTTTGATAGTCGCGTCGTCTGGCTTTGAGTACAGGAGTTTGTGACTCTGGAATTCCTTCTAGGTCAATAGAAGCGCAACCTAGTTCAAAACAATCGGAGTAAGTTCTTCCAGCTAACAGGGCATCATAAAATCCTACAGCAAATTCGATTGCTGCCATATCCCCAATCGCTCGATTCATGCCAATGACATAATCAATATGTTGGTGAATCGCTTCTGCTTGGGCTTCGCTGTAACAAGCATTCAGCAAAACGCATTCAACATGCTCTTGAAACGACTTAAATAGCTTCGATAGCGATTCTGTAGTGACTAGTTGCGTTTGCCCAGAGTTATTCTCCAGGGCTAAACCATTACTACCTGAGCCATGTCCAGAAAAATGAACAATTGTCGGTTGGTAGTCTAATAACGCACGGCGTAAATCTTCAACTCGTATCGCCCAGGAGGTGACAATTTCAAACTGCTCCCGATTGTTGGCTCGTTTCAGCGCTGCTTGGATTTCTCTTACCTCTTCATCCAAGCGCAATTTATTTGTGTCCTTGGGATTGGCTGATAATATTAGGATTTTTTTCAGCATTTTTATGGTTGGTAGGAGATACCCTGGCGTCCAGCCTTGGATACAAACTGAGCATACTATTTTTCCAAAATCTCAAAAAATTTCTTTATTGAATGTTAAGAAGTAAATAATTGTTACAGTTCACACTCAAGAATAGCTTTGACTCTCTCCGACAAATTTTCTCCCAACCCGGCAACTCTAATCACCTTCCAACGCTGAATTTCTTCTGGGCTATCATCAAGCAGCTTAATTGCCCACTTGATCCGGCGAATCTGAAAGTCTTCTACGCTTTCAGTCACTGATTCCAAGTAAGCCTTTGTCAATGGCATTTGCTCAAGATGCTTTTCCAGTAGTGCTAGTAAACCTACGGTTTTCCCAATTCTGCTAATAGAGATTCTCTGTGGTTTGTCAGCATTCAAGAGCGATCGTACTCCATCTTGAACCTGAGCGAGAATTTGCCTGTCTCTTTCTTGCCAATCAACTTTAGCGACATTGGGAACAGGCGTTTGTAACTGGGGTGAGTTTTGATGAAGCCAGTCTGGATCATTTCTGTACAACCAAGCATAAATTGCTGGTGCTAATTTTCTGAGATTCGTCTTTGAGGCTTCTGGGTACTGTGTTTGTAAAGCTACCCAGTCTTGCCTGTATTTAACTTTGAGATCATTTACAGAATTTCTCTTGACTTCTGCTACTTCCTGTGTATCTGCTGGATTCTTATCCTTGATAGTCCGCCAATAGGTTTTCAGCTTGAGCTTAGATACATAGCGCTTTACCGTCCTAGCATCTACATTTAACCGTCTTGCTGTTTCCCGCAAACCTAATCTTTCTACTTCCACCAAGTTCTTCAGCTTCTGCTCCCATACAGAACCGAATGTAATGATTTTACCAATTTGCAGTTTGTCTTCCTCAGTTTTATCAGGACCAGTTCGGCAATAAACCATCCCACAACAACAAGTAAAAGTACCCAAAGGCTTTTTATTTTCCAAGCAGTGACTGATAATTAGATTGGTGATGACTGGCTTGAGATAATGCTGTGCTGCTGCATTTAGACAAATCCAGGGACCATTACCAAAAGGCTTGTATTCATAATTTGTGTTGAAAAATTCTTCAATGGAATTAGCAAGAAACCTGATTATCAGTAAATGTCTAATTGGGTGAAATGATTTTCGATGCTTTCTCACAATGCTGACTAACCAATTGTGTTCATCGTCATAATCAACCATAGAGTTAACAACAGTGAGCATTTCACGACCATAGAAAAATAGAAAGCTGTCCAGCAAGTTGTTCTGCTTCACCCGACCATTCGCATTAGCTAAACCATTGTCAATCAGCAAATTTCTATATTGTCGGCAAAACCAATCTGGTTCTTTGGAGTCAAAATGACTCTTTAGTAAACAATAGATATCTTTCGCCAGAATTCGTAATTTTTCTAAAGTATCATTACTATAATTTTTGGGATTTGGGCTAACAATACAGTTGTCTGTACTAGCGGCATAATATTCATGTTTATTGAAGCCTTGCAAGGGAACAATACTATCTTGCAACAATACACCATGAGTTGGGCAGACTAAGACTCCCGGAGTTTGGTGTAGCCGATGCCAATATGGTTCCCCATAGTTAGTTAAATCTTCTTCCAGGCAGTTTGGACAAAACCGAAAATATCTTGGCAAAGTCATTGAACTTGCCATAATTCCAACCCTTGTATGAATATCCCCTCCGTTTTCTGCTTTCATTGACTCCATAACTTGAATTGCTCTTTTTGGGGGCAGAAAAATACTATAGAAAGGGTAGAGGGTATGATTATATATCAAATCTTCTACCTGATAATTCGAGATAAAATTTATATTCTGAATCAAAGAATTCAGGTTAGAAGGTAAGTCAACAGTCGCTACAATAGTTTGACAATTAAATAGTTCTTGTAGAGTATTTTTTGGACTCGTATTTCCGCTTCTAATATGGTAACGAGCAAGAATACTGTACAAAATTTCGTCAGGATAAGGCTTGGGTAAAAAGCTAACCATAGAATACCTGAACCAAGTGGCAGATTCTTAACTAATCCCAATTGCGTGCTTTGTCAGCTAGCACTTGCTTTTCAAGAAAAATGCAGCTTCAAAAACTAGTCCCTAGGCATTACACAACACCTATATTATCTCAACCCAATTAGGTATTACACAAGACCTAAAATCTTGGGTTAATTGTAATGTTTAACTTTAGCCCTTGATGTTTAATATGATGAGGAAGTGAGTAAAAACTAGAAACCAATGGGGAAGAAAGGGCAGAAAGGTCAAAAAGACTTACCAGAACTGTACGACGAGGTGAAGAAAAGAGTTAACCTAGCCCTAACTCCCACTGGCATTAATGGATTGGATGCGATCGCCTCTAGTTTGGACATCAGCAGATCGGAGCTTGTAGAGCGAATTGGTAGGAACCTTATTCCTGTGAATGTTAATTCCTTGACACAGGAGGAGAAAGAAGCAATAAAAAAGCACTGACCAAACTGATTGCTCTCTACCGTGAGCAACTCAGCAGTCAGACTTCGGTTAGTGATGATAGTTCAGAATTGAGCGATCGCAAATTACAACTACAGAACCAGATTGAGCAATGGGAAAAAATTCTCGCAAAAATTTCTCCCAAAGACGATACTCAAGAGGGCTAATGTTGTCTCTACTTAAAACGTATTTGTATCAAAAGTCAAATAACGCCTAACGGCATCTAATGTTGAAGCATGTTAGCAAGCTGGCTTGTGGCAACAGATGGAAACAGTGCTCAACGCCTAACGGCATCTAATGTTGAAGCATTTGGACCATTTCAAGCAAATCAATTCCGAGATTGGTGTGCTCAACGCCTAACGGCATCTAATGTTGAAGCATATATGCACAGCAGTAATTTCCCTTCCTGCGATCGCACGTGCTCAACGCCTAACGGCATCTAATGTTGAAGCATACATTCGCACGGGCAAGATAACCACGCATACGCTCGTGCTCAACGCCTAACGGCATCTAATGTTGAAGCATAGCGGATATCCTTCTGCAAGTTTTCGATGTACCAGTGCTCAACGCCTAACGGCATCTAATGTTGAAGCATACTTCTGCCCCACGCAAGCGTTCTGAAATTAAATCGTGCTCAACGCCTAACGGCATCTAATGTTGAAGCATGGCAGTTGCCAAACAGATGAAGCCATAAGGTCTTCTAAACAATATTACAAGCACCTGTTACTAGGAAGTAGTAAATTTGCAAAATTTAATGAGCTACGTTCGCTAATCAAAGCTCAAAAAACTTGTTTGTTAGACTTTCTGAGAAATTGCAAGCATCTTGAATAATCATGAAAACGCTGGAATGCTGAATTGGTAAGCAATAGCGGCTGTTTTTTCCTTTTTGTTAACTCAACAAACAGACATCCTTGTCAAAACCTAAATACCCTCCGTGTTCAATTTTGAATTGTAGTCCAGGATAAATCAGGAGGTTGCCAGACATGAGACTCCTGAACTAAGTAACGCTGCCAATGTGTACCTTTGGATCCAACATGATCAACCCAGTAGGGTAGAGTTAACCAACCATCTTCATTTTTAACCAACCACCGCAATAGCTCCCCGTGATAATTTTCTGGTAAAAGGGTAACAGCGTTCACTAAATCCCGACTTTCACCCAAGCACAATCCACCAAAGCGATTGATAGAAGCAGGATTGTTAAATGCCTGTTGCAAACGTTCTGGCAAAGATGGCTTAGCTTTATCTGTTCCCATATTCATCCAAACAACAAACTCAATATTTGTTAGTAACTGCTGGTAGTCAGGTCGAACATTACTAGGATCGCGGATATCCTTTTTTTTGAACCTGCGAAATTTCCGAATTACAGTGGATACTTCTGGCTCAGATAGAAGTGCGATCGCCAATTTGACTCCACAATGCTTATATCTGTTTTCCTCGCCTACAAGAGACAGTAACATTCCATATACTGTTGATGGCGGTGGTACAAGGTAGGTTTCAGCGTATTCTCTAGCACGAGATTGGCGAAAACAAGCGATGGGTACTTCAACTTTCAATGCAATAGTCGTCACTTTACAAACTCCTTGACGACAACTGTAAATCTTCAGCAATGACCTGTTTTAATGCTTCTACTGTTTTCTTTACCCCTGGAAACACATTTGCTCCCGAATCTTCTAAAACGCTGCAAATTGCTCCTCCAACCCATAATTCTTTTGGTTCAATATCTCCAGCTTTTAGGCGTCGTACTAACTCTGGTACTGAAATAGTTCCAAATTCATCTTCTTCAAAGCAATAGAGAAAGCGAGGGGAAAAATCATGTGTCCAACGTAAAATAATACTATCAGGAGAGAAATCATATAGAAAACGAGCATGATTTCCTGCAACTTCACCAATCGAAATTAAGCCATCTAGAATAGGATTGATCCGAGATTGGTCTTTGAGGCTATTGGGTGTCAGTGCAAACCCATACTGATAACGAGTAGCATGAACTTCTGTAGCATAAAGAGAAGTTCGTCCTTTTTCTCCACTTGCAGCATTAAAAGTAAGATTCCCGGCATAAGGAATCATTGATACTGCACGAGTCACTTCTAATACACCCCGTTTAGCAGATTTAGTTCCTTTCGGCTTTTTTTTTCCTTTCCTTTGAGAACGTTTCTTATTTTCATTAGAAGATTCTTCTTGAACATCACTTTCGGATTCTTCAGATGCTTCAACTTTTGCTGCTTCTGCATGCATAAATCCCAAGACATCATCGTCAATGAAACGAGCATTATCAAAATTGGGATCTTGCAAGATATGATTTGCTTCTGGTTGAGCATTCTCATCCCACACTCGATTTACTGAATAACCCACATTTTGCCAGTAATACCGCAAAGCCCAACGAATAGCTTCGGCAGAAACAGTTGTGTGAACTTCTCCTTTCCAGTTTATTTTTTGCAAAGTAGTTATATTTCCTTCATTTTCCCCGCGATTGTTAGCTGCGGTTCCGTAACAAGTCAAAATATTTCCAAAAAGATGAAACATTTGCCAAATACCTAAATTATTTAATGTTTTAATATAGTAAATTTTAATTTTCTTAAGATTGGCTTGCTGTTTGTTTTAGTTATCTGAAAAATCATTATTTCTTATCTTTTTTTTGGATAACTAGCAATAGCGATAAAAGTTAAATCTCTTGCTATTTTCCAATCCACCATTCCTGTAGTTATTGGTAATAGTTCTTCCCAATGCTCTTCAAGAGTTGAAATGTGTCCTGCTCTTCCCCAGAGCTTGGAAATAAATTCACGAAAATTACCAGCATTTGTACAACGTCCTAATTGAGATAGAATACGTATATTTTCTCGTTCAATTTGAGCATATTCATCTTCCTTCGTTTTGTCATAAATTTTTGCATATATTCTCCTCAAAGCTTCATGGCAAGCTTTGATAAATAGTTTTTGTACATCTAGATCCCATTCAAAATTTTGAACCATTTTCCAGATTCCTTGACTTTCGTAAAAAACTTGCTTAAATAAATTATTGTTTTTAGTTTTCGTATGAAAATTAGACCACCAAGGTAACCCCTTTGCTAAATTATCAGCAATGATGCCTCGGCTCATACTAGTAGTAATAAAATTTCCATTTTTATGTTCTACAACTCGGGATTCAGGGAAACAACTGGCAACACGCTGATACCGAGAATTAACTTCTTCAGTCGCTTCTACTACAGCTATTTCCGTGCGTGTTTTTTGCTGTTTTGACCAAGTTACCGTTCCAAACGATATTACCTGACATCTTTGAGCTTGATTGTGTTTAATCGGTTCTCTAGTTGTTTCGTAAGTCAGAAATCTTAATCCTGCATCTCCTAAGCTAGATACATGAAAATACTTGTAACCCAAGTTTCCTAACTCCCAAAAACGTGAGCTATAAACTTCTAAGTCACTGACTTCAGGTACAACTAAGACATACTGCGTCTTTTTTGCTTGACTGTAGGATCGCAAAATAAAATACTGAGAAGCAACAGGAGCAAATAACAAAGCCAGAGTATGTTCTGCTTTCTCTTCAAACTTGGTTTGCTCCTTAAAAGCATAATGACGAACCACTGCTCCTGGATAGAGCCAACCTGCTACACCAATTGACTCATGTAACAATTGACCATCTTTGTCGCACAGATGTTTTGCAAAATGCGGATGAGCATAGTCAGCAGCTTTTTTATACTCAACTACAAGTTTTATACCATCAACAGTCAGTAATTTCGATTCTTTGCCTGCCGATTTAAAACACTGATTATGCTGGAGGAATGTTTTTGTTATTCCTAAGTGAATAATTATCTGTGTTTGAATATCCAATCCTGGAAAATTCAAGCCAGTGAGGCTAATTAATCCTTCCTGAGTAATTTGAAAAGATAGCTTGAGCAACCAGTCCAACACACTGAAATCTTGTCCTTCCCAGTTAAGACTGATACTACGAGGAGTCAGTGACCAAGTTAAATTACCAAGTCTTTCCGCAGGTGTAGGATACAATTGCTCTAACTGCTTTAGCGTCATCCAAAGTCCTGCCATCCCTACACGATGTAACAATGTCATGCCAGGGTCGCTCAGATTTAGCTGGATTTTGGAATTAACTCCACTTTGAATCATAGACCACAGAGCAATTTTTATCGCCTTTCCTTATTTGGGACAAAAACTCCGCACCCCATCTTCTGCCTTCCACCAATACCGTATGTTTGCAACGTCAAAGAATCTTCATGGCTGAGGTTCATGACCTCTAACGCAAAACCCACAACTGTAGACTGCTTGATTTTGATAGTTCTACGTTTTGGTTTGCCATCAGCATTGATGGGAATGCTGACTGTTCCCTGAATACCCAGTTGCTTTATTTGACGCTGCGCTGCTTGTAAAAAGGTCTCCGGTTCTTCATAGCCTTTAATAACCACGATGCGCGATCGCAAATTTTCCACGGGTTGAAGTAGATAAATTTCGGGAATTCCCAAGCGAACTATATGTTTGCCAATTGTGATTAACTTCCCCGCAAAAAAATAAACTAACGGGATCTTGTCTGCAGGTAAGCGAATCCGAAGTTTAGAGTGTTCGTTGAGCAGAAGTGAACCATCCTCATTAGGGATACCCGGAATAGTTTGAATACTGAGGTTATCCAGAGAATGGAGTTTGGATTGTAAGTGAGTCAGTGCAGCATATAATCTATACCCGTGATCTATAGGCAGAGCCTTACCCATGACACTAAAACTTAAGTCCATGTAGGGTAACTGAGGGTTGAAAGCATTTGTTGAGTTTGTCTGAGTTGGTAAGCTGCAATCACTACTCATGGTTTCACCCCGTATTTCAGCAAAATTACTAACTTTGAGGTAAATCAATGTTATTACCTTTACAAGACCCTATCCCTAATGTTTAAGCTCATCGTAACCAAAAGTAAAACAAAATAATATTATTTTAATTTCAGTAACAAAAAGTTTATTTAAAAAATTCTTCTAAAGAATTTGCTAAAAATTTTATCATCAATATATGTGTCATCCGGTCAATTACTGGGTTAATATCACAGGTAAGCAGAGACATAGAACAAAAGTTCACAGGACTTTTGATGAAATTTGGATTAATGATCTCCAGAATTTCTTGACCGTAAAAATTAAATATAGCATCTGAAAAAGATGTTTCATTAAATCGAAATTTTCCTCCTGGAAGGAGAACCATAAATTTTTGATTAACTAAATAAGACTTATATTGATTACGAAGCCAACCCAAACCTTTAAAGACAATGTTGCTATTAATTAACCACCCAATTTCCTGTACCAGGATTAAGATATTTTTTACACTTGGAGCTGTACGGGAGATTTTTTGAGTCTTCAACTGACAATTCTCTGGACTTGCAGCATGATAGTGTATGCCTTTTGCTTCTATTGGTACAGAGCTATTCTGCAAGAGTACACCATGAGTTGAGCAAACGACTACACCAGGAATTTGGTGCATTCTATGCCAGTAAGCTTCTCCATATTTTTGTATGTCTTCTTCTAAACACAGAGGACAAAATTTTAAAAATTTTTGTGACTCCCCAATGGAATTTCTAGCAACTTTAGCTATTTCCAATATGGAGGCATTTAATTTTTTCCGCATCGAATCTTTTAGTAACCATACTTCTTGGGGAGTGAGAAAAGTTGCATAAAAAGGGTATAAAGTATAATTTTGCAGAAAGTTATCGACTGTTTGGGCAGAAAGTAAAGGCAAGTTATTGACCAAATAATTTAAGTTATTGGTTAAAGTGACTCTGCATACTTGTTGCGAATGGAAACCAAATAATTCTATATCTGTTTGTCTAAAGCTTTTGTTACCACTCCGGATATGATATCGAGCTAACGCACTATATAAAAGCTCATCAGGATAAAGATTCGGGAAGAAACTGAGCATAACACTACCCGATATTGATAAAGTCCTGAACTGGATCTTTGATAATTTGTACTGATTTTAAATCTTGATAAGCAGAAACTTTATTTTTCTTTGCATTTTCAACTATTTGCCGGATGTCATTTCCTTGATAATTTGGTTTCTGCTTCGTTTTCCGCGTGGTTGTCTTGGTAGCAGCTTCGTTAACCTGTCCCCCTTGCAAAGCAAGAGTATACGCCTGTTTCACCATTGAGGGAATATCTATGTCTTCGCCACTAGAAGCAATAACTCTCTCAGCACACTCCTTTGCTTTTGCAGGTTCCACTTCTAAATTTAGAAGCTCAAGAATGACATAATTTAGCTTTGGCGACACATTCTCCTTGCTTTGCTGCTTTCGAGCTAATCTACGAATTTCCTTTAAGTCCCTTGCTTCCAGGTCAGACAAGCACTTGTTGTGGTACTCTGTAGTGTCAAGGGGAGCAATATCTTTGTACTTAATCATCCACTCCTTATCCCCTGACCTAATAGCATCCAACATTGGTTTGACTAAATATAATCCATCTTTGGCAGCTTGGTGAATCAGGTCAACAGTTATCTTTTCGTCACCACCTACTGAAATAGCTCTCCATTGAACCATCTTATAAAGTTTGACGGCAATATCAATAATGCCTTGGCTTTCGTAATAGAACGCTTCATTTATTTCAGTAGAGAAAACAACAGGCGTTTTTGTCCATTGGTATTCCCACATTCCTTCCATGAAGAAATACCATTCATCATCATTTACCATTCTGTCCCAGATAACACTCCCTTCTCCTGTCCCTCTTCTTGCATTTCGGAAGTTTCCTTGCAAAATTGGTAAACCTTCGTTAGTAGCAACACGAATAACTGGAACTCCTATAGTATTATCCATTTTTACTAGAAAGTTTAATAGGTCGTCCCTATTTCTTTTTGCGTTAACAAGATTTTGCATTTCATCAATAACCAAAACTCCTAAATGATGCGTATGAACAACTTGGGCAAGTTGAGCCAGCATATAATCTTCAGAGTTATTTCTCCCTTTAATTTTTGCTGATTTATTAGTACCAAGCAATTTATCAATGGCAATAAATATATCCATACATAAACCCTTTAAAGAGCCTGAATGAGGACAATCAACCTTCAACCAAACTATTTGATATACACTGTGATCAGGATGAAGAATTACTTGAGGATACAGAGAGAGAATCTTGAGTAGATTGGTTGTCTTACCTATTCCTGATGGACCAATTAACGTTAAACCTGATGCAGATGTGGGAATATTTACATAATCTTCCAGCTTCTTTCCTCCTCCATCATCTATCGCTTCGTAAATTTGCCTTGAGCGCCGTGCATATTCCGGCTTTAAAATATTACGAGCCAAGTAGCCTTGCATAATTAGGACACAAATTACCTTTTGTAGCTCGACGGTTTTAGGCTGAGGGTCAAAATATCTAGACAGTCGTTCAATACAATGAAATCTATAATGAGCTTTCAGTTCCGTCTGTTCAGTAGCAAAATCAGGACGTCTGATCACTTCATCTACAAACTCTTCTGCTGAGAGGATAAGAGGTAGTGCTTGAATCAATGGATTGTCATTATACTCAGGCAGCTTATGGTCAATGTATTTAGCAACTGCTGCCCATTGACCATTTGGAATTTCAACGCATTGCCACTCATTATTTCTGTCCATGTTTGCGCTCCTGTCGTTTCTGTCTAAGGAGCTCCATATGGTTGGGCTGTAACGATTTTGAAGGTTTTGAATCTTCTGGCTTAGTATTTGCAGATTCAACACTATTTTGGGTTTCTTCTCTTGCTAATTCAAAACCCTCATCTTCACGCCGTTTAGCCTTCTCAAAAGCTCTATTTTCTCGAATACCAGCAACTTTTTTTGTTTGGCTAATTGTACTATCTAAAACTTCCTCAGTCTCTTCTTTAGCTTGACTAACTATACTTTCTATATTCGCTATCAAATCAGCTTTTTCTTGTAGCTGTTTATTTTGGTTTTTTTGTTTTTGTAATTCTTCATATGCTAATAAATATTCAATCTCATGTAAATTTTTATCTAAGTATCTTTGTTCGGACTGTAAAAGAAAACACTTTTCAAAGTCTCTACCATCTTGAGAGCGTAAATAAATATAGTTTGGTAGACGCATATCATAAGAAACATCCAATGACTTTTCGGATTTAGATAGTAAACTACTTCTAGATTTCTCAAACCAAAATTCTTTTATTGCCTTCTCGCAAGTGTAGTACATTCCTTTAAATTTAATACCATGAGCGGTAATTGTTGCTTTTCCGGTTGGCATTAAATTCAGCTTGACAATATCTTCTGGAAAAGTTCTCAGTCTACCGGAACGATTTGCAATTCCCCATTGCCATAATTCTCTAGGTATAGGATTAACATCATCAGTAATCATCATTTCATCTCTAGCATAATTACTTAAATAATCATAATTGTTATGCTGGAGAATCAAAAAGATAACTATTTTAGTAAATTCATCTATGTTAAGCCTACCATCAAGGCGATAATCATGTCCTCCTCTCTGTCTAAAGTCAGTATCTATATAACCGGGAACAAATGGTTTTACATACCCATGAATAGTGCGAAATTGTCTTTCAACCAAACCCTTCCAATCTGCTCGATAAGGAGCAGCATTTTCAATGCGAACATCTAAATTAGGAATTAATGTTTCTACCTTCATTCCTGCTAATTCGCCTCGATCGCCCAAAATAGCATCGGGAATATGCTTACATTGCCACTCATCTTCAGAAATCTCAATACCATATTCTCTACAAAACTGTACTTTATCTGTCGCTGCATTGGCTAACGCCATCATTGCTCCTGCCCAAGATGGTCCTTCTAATCCAACGTAAACCCCCGTTATCATGCGGCTAAAAACATCAATAACTACATAGATAACAGGTCTACCAATAATCCAATTCCGATTGTACTTAGATACTAAATATACATCTGCAATTGTGGCATCAATCTGATATCTAGAGCCAGGACCAATGGTTTCCATTTGGGATGTTCCTGTGATAGCTCGATGTTCTAAAGCATACTTTCTAGACCCTTTACGCGATATAATAGTTTTCCTAATATCAGTGTGTTCTACTTGATACCAGTATTTAAATTGAGTAAATGTAGGTCTTTTATCAGGAGGAATTAAAATACTTTTTTTGACGCCATTCTCATCATAAAAATAATCTTCAGCGTAATATTGTTTTATCATTAATTCATAGGCAGTTGTTAAAAAGTTTTCTTTAGAGTTATTATAAAACTTGGCAATTGCAAATCTAAATATTTTTTTATCTTCTTCTGTAACATTTACTCCATTACCAATTTCTTGGTCATGTGCATATTTTCTTGGTCTTCCTCTCTTCTTTTCTCCAGATGCTTTAGGCTTTCCTCGACCACCAGAATTTGCATAATCAGGCAAAAGAGCATTTTTGTTTTTACCTCTCTGCCAAAATCTTCTTAAATATTTATAAACACTTCTCTCTACTAATTTGCCTTCACTTCTCCCTACATTGTATTTTTCAATAACCTGTTGAACGAGGGAACCTCGCTTATCTCGATAGTATATCGATGGTTCCTGAGTAACGATAAATGAAATTATTTCCCAAGCTCTATCTCTAAGTTCCTTTTCTTTCTCAGACAAATTTTCATCTCTTACTATTCTCGCCCACGGGTCTGATTTAAGCTTCAATGCACGACCATCAGAAATAGCTTCTATAATCTCTGAAACTTTTTTAGGTTCTGGAAATCCTGTTTTAGTATTTATGTCAAAAATAAAGGCAATAACATATCCTTCATCAATCCAGAGAACTCGTTCTATCAAGTTATTACCTGATTCATCAATCCATTCAATCAGGTCATTAACAAATAAATCATTACTCATATGAAACACCTCTTGTTATCTTCTAAAAAATTATTTTTTTAATTTCTCTAGAAGAAGGGCAACTAGATGTTTTTGTTGCTAACATATCCATAATAATTTCCTTGCGAGCGATAAGGTGCCTAAAAAGATAGAGGGATGTACCAGGCTCTATATTCATGTCTTTATCTAAAGCCGTTGTTACTCGATTGATGGTTGCATCGCTTTCCTGAAGTCTTGACTTTAAAATATTGCCAAGATAACGTAGTTCTTTAATATCCATTTCTGTAGTTGCTTCTAACTTATAGGCAGAATGAACCCATTCAACATTCTCTGCTAGAAGCCTTGGGATTTCTTTTTCTGTTACCAGTCCCCAGTCAATACCTTTAGCTGCATAGTACCGCTTTTCTAACTCTAGTTTCTGAGCAACAGATTCACTTCCTAAATCTTTTAACATCTTGACTGTCCGTGCCTTCTGAACTATCTTTCCGTCCTGCTTCACAAACAGCATAAAATCACTGCTTAAAATATACGGAGTATCGCTCTTAGCGTCTCTGGGATATTTCATAGCCATATCGTCTGCAATACTCATTAGTAGATCAAGGTCAAGTAAGGGAAATTGCTCTCTTATATCTACAACTACATCTGACCACTCGAAGACATAAAACAGCCGCCTCTCGTTGTCTGATAAAAGATGATGCTCGCGATTGGTTTTCCAGCCAGGGGGTCTAGACACCCGACCTTTCGACGGGAAATCTTGGATTTTAATCCAGGGCTGATAATCTTTGCCACTTCCCTGACCGCGACCTTCCTTGATGTAGCGCTCAAACTTTGCTTGTGTCCAATCTCGTTTGCCCCTAGCCACAAAAAACTCCTGTAGATGCTCACATATCCACCCACAGGAGTTATTATACGACTTTTTTATTTATTGTACGACTTTTTTATTTGTTGTACGACTTTTTTACCCCTCCACAAAATTTTTTTTAGCTGAAATTATATTATTCCACCGTTACAGACTTCGCCAAATTCCTTGGCTGGTCAACATCCAAACCGCGACGCGCCGCAATGTGATAAGCCAGCAATTGCAGGGGAATCACCGTGAGAATGGGGGAAAGCAATTCATCGACTTTTGATACCGGGATAAGGTCGTTAAAGATTTCCGCTGCTTCCCCATCGTTGACTGGAGTCACACCAATTAACCGAGAATCACGGGCTTTTGCCTCTTGGGCGTTAGAAATGACTTTTTCGTAGACACTTCCAGGCATAGCGATCGCCACAACTGGTACTTTTGCATCCAACAAAGCAATAGGTCCATGCTTCATTTCTCCAGCAGGATATCCCTCTGCATGAATATAACTGATTTCCTTTAATTTCAACGCTCCTTCTAAGGCTATGGGGTAATTAATTCCCCTTCCCAAAAAGATGAAATCTTTGGTTTCTGCAAACTCATGAGCCAATTGCTCTATATAATGCTCTTGTCTTTCCAAAGTTGCTTCAATTTCACCAGGAATTTGCCGCAACCCGTTAATAATTTCCTGCAATCTTGTTGGCGGAATAGTCTGACGAAGATACGCTAAATCCAAAGCCAAGGCGTAAAATGCCATCAGTTGGGCAACAAAAGTTTTCGTCGCCGCCACCCCAATTTCAATTCCCGCGAGAGTATTGATAATATGAAATATCATTTGACCTAGGGTGCTTTCTGGGCGATTGGTAATTCCCAGCAGCCGTGCCTGATACTTAGGTTCTTTACCTTGGCGACGTTCTTTTTCCATCGCCAAAGCTGCTAGCGTATCGGCGGTTTCACCAGATTGAGTCACGCCAATCGTTAGCGTATTAGGTGTCAGGGGTGTTGGTGCATAACGAAATTCTGAAGCGTAATGCACTTGGGTAGGAATTCCCGCCAGTTGTTCTAGTAAATATTTACCCACTATTGCTGCGTGCCAACTGGTACCACAGGCGATGATTTGAATTTGTTCTAAGTCACCGTAAATATCTGCAGCTAAACCAAGCTTCACCGGAGAATTGGTAGAATCATTTACATTCCAATCAGCATTGAAGTATGCATCTAAACAAGCTCGTACAACTCCCGGTTGCTCGTAAATTTCCTTGAGCATGAAGTGCTTGAATCCCTGCTTTTCCACCATCATGGGATTCAAGTTGAGCAAGCGGGGTTGTTTCTTCAACCTTTCACCAGCAAAGTTGTAAACCTCAACACCCAAAGGTGTCAGGCGTGCAATTTCTCCATTGTCTAGGGGTAACACTGCACGAGTGTAAGCAATAATGGCTGGCGTATCGGAAGCACAGAAAAATTCTCCTTGCCCAAAACCAATGACTATCGGTGCTTGCTGTCGAACAACGATCAATTCGTCGGGGTAGTCAGCACTGATTAGTGCGATCGCAAACGCCCCCCTGAGTTTTTTAACAGTATCACGAACAGCCTCAAGGAACAGAGAAGGGGAAAAAGGAAGAGTAGAAGCAGGGGAATGCTGGAAAAACTCAGCTATCAGGTGGGGAATAACCTCAACATCTGTATCTGAGCGAAACTGGTATCCTTTCTGTTTCAGTTCCTCGCGCAACTCGCTGTAGTTTTCAATAATCCCATTTACAACCACAGCTATTCGCATAGCTGCATCCATATGTGGATGGGCATTGTACTCTTCTGGCTTACCATGAGTTGCCCAGCGAGTGTGACCAATACCAATTTGAGCGTGGGTTTCTACTTGTTCTAGCTTAGAACGCAGGTTGTGAAGTTTGCCTTTTGCCCGGACACAATTCACATCACCTTCCCATATCGTGGCGATTCCCGCTGAATCGTAGCCCCGATACTCCAGTTTTTCCAGCCCAGATAGCAAAATTTCTGTTGCCGTTTGAGTGCCAATATAGCCAACGATGCCGCACATTGATCACACCACTCTTTTTATAGGACTAATACAACTCAGTATAGTTGTTAACACAAAGGTAGCATTTTGGCAAAAAAACGGGCGTTGCATATTTGCAGGATGAATTTTGTGTTCTTGTGGGATGGGCATCTTGCCCGTCCTTTGAATTTGCTGGGCAACCAAAATGCCTACCCCACAAGAATCATCCGTGGATTCAGCAACACCAAAGAACGACTTTGCCTTAATGATTAAAGTGGTGACTACATGAAAAAAGCCCGCCAGTGCGGGCGCTAGAGACGCAATAAGCAATTCGCATTTAGGAGAAATTTGCATTCAGGAGAAATTCAAAAATCTAAGGTTCAATGCTGGTATGCAACCTGGCTGCTCTTGAGTATGCAAGCTTATTTATTATGGGACAGCTTATTATTGCGATTTATTTCGGACTTTTACATTAACGTAATAATTTTGTAGGTTGGACGTTGCCCACCATTCTTATGAATGTTAGGGAATGCCCAACCCACAATGCTAAAAGTGCTTGCTATCTAAATAATTAACTGCGATCCGAACGAAAAACTAGTAAGCCAGACCCATACTACGAGTCGTTTCAGATCCCAAGTAAACCCGGATGCTTAAAAAGTCGGTAGGACAAGCCGTTTCACATCGCTTGCAGCCCACGCAGTCTTCTGTGCGCGGTGAAGAGGCAATTTGCTGGGCTTTGCAGCCATCCCAGGGTACCATCTCCAGCACGTCAGTGGGGCATGCGCGGACGCATTGTGTGCAGCCGATGCAGGTATCGTAGATTTTTACGGTATGAGACATTGAAAAAAATCTCCTTTCAGAGTATTCTTCTGGTGCGAAAGAATTATAATCAAGGCTTAGTTTACCGCAGTGGCTTATCGTCCGTAATTAAAAGGCTACATAACTTCAAACAATGTAATAAGCACCTTCAAATGGCAGTAAAGGTTTTGACGGCTTCCAAATACAGCAGTTTGCATCTTTAGGGACTTCCTTTCTTAAAAAATATCCAATTTTGTGGGATGGGCATCTTGCCCGTCCTATAAACTGGGCGAACCAGATGCCATGGGTGTCAACTTAAGCCAAAACCCTTCTAAAATCTCGGGCGCGGTGGTTCTACCTGGAATGCCCTTGAAGCGGCTAGTAACGCTCAATTGGGAGGCTCTGCCTCCCAATGGTATTCCCAGCCAGAGACTGGGAACAAGGCAAAACCTCCCCTCCCCGAAGTTCGGGGAGGGGATTAAGGGGTGGGGTAAATCAACGTGGAATAAAGGTTTAAACGTGATTGTTAACACGGATGGCTTTCCGGCACACCCCACACAAGATTGGATAATTGGCGTTGCTGAATCCATGTATGAAAAAGATGTTGTGATTCCAAACCCTTGTAGAGACGTACCATGGTGAGCCAGCGCTGCAGGAGGGTTTCCCGACCTAGGCGACTGGCGTCACGTCTCTACACTTGGATTCATACTTCAAATCAGCAACGCCGGATAATTTATTTGTTAGAAATCCCTTATTGAGGTACACCTTTTCAACTCAAGAGCCACATATAGAGCACATTTGACTCCTGAACCCAGTCACCGTGAGAACGGGAAACCCTCCTGCATGGCTCTAGCTTCTCCTGACGCCAAGGAATACTGCTGTAACCTTTGCTTTCACTGGGACAGTGTCGCAACCCGCAATAGCGGTTGTCCGTTGTTGAAAAATGCGTCCGTCCCCAATCTAAAAAAATTTTTCCATCACAACCGTCAGCGACTGCATAAACCCAGCAACCCCATCGGTATAAACATTCAGAAGCGGTTGAAACACACAAACACCGCCACGCAAACTTTCCAATTTACCTAAATCACACTTTTACGAGGTATCGAAAAATGGACACCAAATTCATGCTGAATATGTGCAAACTGTCAAACTCCCAACAAAGCAAGCACATCACCATTTTAGGCGCAGGAATCGCTGGTTTAGTCGCAGCTTACGAACTAGAACGCATGGGTCACACCGTAGATATCATGGAAGGTAGCCCCCGCGTCGGCGGTCGAATTTGGACACACCGCTTCGGTAACGAACAAGATGCACCCTATGCAGAACTCGGTGCAATGCGTATCCCCAGCGACCACCAACATACACTGCATTATGTAAAAGAATTAGGACTAGCTGACAAACTCTGCAAATTTGTCACAGTCTTTGAAGAACAAAACGCTTTCATGAACATCGAAGGAAACATCTTCCGCATGAAAGACGCACCCCGCCTCCTCCAAGAACGCTATCAAGGAATCTTTACCGACACTCGTTACAACGAAAAAACCCGGTTGTTTGCCGCATGGTTGAAGACAATTGTCAATACCATCTCCCCCGGTAATTTGCGTGAAAGTTTGGATGCTGACTTGAAATCACACTTGATGGATGAGTTGGAAAGACTGGACTTAGAACCTTACTTTAGTGAAGATGGGGAAACGATTGATTTGAACTCATTTATCAAAGACCATCCTAGTTTCCGCGCTCGTTGCAGCAAGGCTCTGGATATGTTCCTTAGTGACATCATAGTTGAAACCAGTCACGATTTATTGCAAATCAAAGGTGGAATGGATCAAATCATCCAACGTCTTGTAGCATCAATCAATTCCCCGATTATATGCAACCTACAAGTCGTAGCAATGCGGGTGCGTGATGGTTATACAGAAATTGATTACTTATCCAATGGAGAAAAGCACACCCGTCGTTGCGATTATGTGTTGTGTACAATTCCTTTCTCGGTAATGCGGAAAATGGAGTTAGAAGGATTTGATGAAAGAAAACTGGATTCTATCCACAACACTATATATTGTCCAGCAACGAAAGTGGCATTCCACACTCAATCTGCTTTCTGGGAAAAACAAGGAATTAAAGGTGGTGCATCCTTCAGCGGTGAAGGCGTTCGCCAAAGCTACTATCCTTCTGTGAAGTTCAATCCCAAGAGTGGTAGTGTGATGCTTGCTAGCTACACCATCGGTGATGATGCTGACAGAATGGGGAATATGTCTTCTTCTGAACGTCACCACTACGTTAAAAACATTGTTAGCAAAGTTCACCCGGAACTTCAAAGCAACGGTATGGTTGCTGATGTCGCTTCAATTGCTTGGGGTAACTACAAGTGGAGTGCTGGTGGCTGTACAGTTCATTGGAGTGATGATATGTCGGATGAATCCAACCACACCATTAGTTATTTGGAAGCTGCTAGACCTCAAAATACTTTGTTCTTCGCTGGCGAACATTGTTCTAAATATCCAGCATGGCTGCAAGGTTCCATCGAGTCCGCACTTGAGGCAATATACGATATCGTATCTCACAAACACAGCACTGTTACAGCGACAAAGTTCTGCTTAATTGGTACAGTACATGGCAAGACTACACAAACAAATCAAAATCGTGGGTTGGCTCAAGTTGCTTAAAATTTTCTACTTGCCCCTCAGTATCATATATACACACACTTGAGGGGCATATTTAAAAACTTAATTTAAGAGCCAAAACACAAAAAATGCCAATTTGCACACTTTGTTGATAAATTTGAAAGATGGTTACAATAGTTATTTTTTTCTAATTTCTAGTTTTGAAATCTCCTAAAACAAACAAGTGCAATTTACACTTTTCGTACAAGTTTTTATATTTTTTATTTTTTATTAGAGGTATCCGAGGTGCCCTGGATACCTTTTTTTGGTAACAGCATATTATGTCCCTACGTTGTAGTATGTACAGCATAGAACCCAATACGGTTCAGTTAAGGTTGATGTGTAAAAAATTACGTGTGTAGAGACGCGCCATGGCGCGTCTCTACATTGTGTTCCTGATAAAGGTTCTGGTCTTATCACCAAGCGTATTGGCATAGAACCGCTCAATGAAGAAGCAACAGAACTTTACCTAGAAGAATTTTCCGTGTGCCTGTTTTGATGAGTTTTTCAAGGTTTGAGAAAGGCGATCGCCTCTGGGGAATGCTCTACTTTGTGCAATAGCAAACCAACGTGAGACTATAAGAGGTGCGATCGCACTCTTTAAAACAAGCAACAAAACTTTACCTAGAAAAAGTTTCCTAGCCAGTGCTTTTGATGAGTTTTTCAAGGTTTGAGAAAAGCGATCGCCCCTCGGGAATGCTGTATTTTGCGCAATAGCAAACCAACGTCAGACTATAGGAGGTGCGATCGCACTCTTTAAAACAAGCAACAAAACTTTACCTAGAAGAATTTTCCCTGTGCCTGTATTTGATGAGTTTTTCAAGGTTTGAGAAGAGCGATCGCCCCTTGGAACGCTGTATTTTGCGCATCGCACTCTCATCTCACAAAAAGAGCGATCGCTTTTCACCTGTTGACAACATCACTCTCCGCGTCTCCGTGTCCCCCCGTCCCCGCGTCAGTCCTAATAATAAGTCTTCAACCGAAGCTGATATTACCCATCCGTTGCCACCAATTGCCACAGCGCATCAATTCCACTGCCCACATATTCTGAATCTTGGTGCTGCGAAATCCATTGAGCGACAGCACTAGCAACATCGCTGGAGTTTTTACCCAACTTGCCCAAGGCTTGTGCTGCATTCCCACGCACCCAAGAATCCTCATCTTTATCCGCTAGTCGTCCCAGCAGTGCATCCACCACTTCCACTGAAGCATTGCCCAACTTGCCCAAGGCTTCTGCTGCAAGCGCACGCACCCACAAATCCTCATCTTTTTTATCCGCCAGTCGTCGCAGCAGTGCATCCACCACCTCCACTGAAGCATTGCCCAACTTGCCCAAGGCTTCTGCTGCATTCTGACGCACCAAAGAATCCTCATCTTTATCCGCCAGTCGTCGCAGCAGTGCATTCACTACCTCCACTGAAGCATTGCCCAAGTTGCCCAAGGCATCTGCTGCCAACCGACGCACCGAAGAATTCTCATCCGCCAGTCCCAACAGCAGTGCATCCACTACCTCCACTGAAGCATTGCCCAAGTTGCCCAAGGCATCTGCTGCATTCCCACGCACCGAAGAATTCTCATTTGCCAGTCGCGCTAACAGTGTTTTTGTCACCTCTTCTTTTTCCCCCAATGCTGCACGATATTCTTGCAACCGTTCTTCACTAATGTGTTGCGCTGAGTCTTTCAACAGTTGCAGTGCTTGCGCTTCAAACCGAGTTTCATTCAAACTGCAAAGGGTTTTAAAAACCTGCTCGCGGATTTTTTTACCCACTTGCTTATCGTTACTAATTTCCAAATCGACTAATTGCTGCAAAACCTGTTGTACTACGCTTTCATCTAGCACTTCTAAATCTTCTGCTAAACAGCTAGCAGCAAAGAAAAGGTTACGGTGCAACCACTGTTCGTAAGGCGTATCTTGCTCCAAAATATACTTAAGGAATTTTGCAGTTTTTTTCCGGTGTTGTTGAGCGATGAGTAACAGCAATACCTCGCGCCAGTGGGGGTCATGGAGATATTTTTCGATATGCTCCAACACCACCTCATCACCATCGCCTTCCTGTCTATCCTTAATTTCCTGTGCTGCCAAATACTCCTGAAATGTTTTGTGAACAAAGGCGTAGCAGTCTTGCCCTTGTTCATTTAATAAACCAGCACGTTCCTGAATATGTGCTACAAAACGTTCTGCTTCTGCTTTTGCTTGATGTGGCTTAATGGATTTTTCTTCAGCAATGAATTGCTTTAATTGCTTAATCAGTTCCTCTTTATCAATCAGCGTACCGCCTTCTTTATCTCCTGTACCTCCTTGAGTATGAATCCAGTAAGCTAGTTGTTGCATCAAGCGTTCAACATCGTCGTGATGGAGATATTCACAAGGCAATTTATAATTAAGTTCCTTACCAGCATCCCAGTTAGTTAATAAAGTCTTCACCGCACGGTCATAAAGTTTGTGTCGCTGTCTGGGCAAATATGCTTCATAGCGATGAATCAGGGCAATAATAGTGAGGAGCAGTGGGTTTCGGGCTAATTCTTTGATGCGCTTTTGTTCTACTAAAGCCTGACGTAAACTTTCTTGCCTTCTTTGTGATTCTTCTGGATCTTCAAAGCGGCTTTCGTACCACTTTTTGATAAAGATTTCAATTTTGTCATCGTCAAATGACTCTAGCGTATAACGGGGAAACTCTTCTGTGCGGAAAAAGACGCTTTTATACCCTGCTGGACGAGATGTGATAATTGTTCTGTTTTGTGGGTATTGACCCAAGAAAACTTCAATCTGATTAACTATTTCATACCGCTTCGCCTCGTTTGCAACCTCATCTAAACCATCCAGTAAAATTAATGCTCGTCCATGCTCCAGCCAATATTCAAAAAAACCTGTTGGCAGTTCTTTAACCTGTAAATTGCCGCTAGCAAACTGTCGAATATAATCTAAAATACTCAGATGCTCTGCACGTTTGGCTAAATCCCGAATTTTAATGATAATTGGCAGTAAATCTGTGTCGGCTGCTAAACCTAGAATTTCTGGTTGTTTCTGGGCAAGCATTACAGCAAAGTAACTCAACAAAGTCGTCTTACCAGAACCAGGAGCACCCAGCAAGACAAATTTTTTAGATATGCTTTCAGTCAACAAATTTTGTGCTGAAAATTTTTTGCCAGTGCTTTTTTCAAGTCGTCCTATTTGTCTTTGCTCTTGCAGTAATTCTGCTTGACTTTGGCGGATACCTGTTGCTTCTAAATTAGCTTCTGGATCAGCAAAATCTTTTTGAGCAGCAAAATTTCTCTCTCGAATATCTTCTACCACATCTGGCATGACAAAAATTTGCTGTAACTGAGCAGATTTATCTACCTCTTGTCCTTCAACCGCAATGCCTGCAAACTTGGCATAATTCAAATAATTTACTATCTGCCTGGAATAATTTTCTGTAGTTATTTTAAATTTTAAATAAGAGGTATTTTTTTCAAAATATTTTTTAATAAATGTAGTTAACCAAGGTTCAATCCAAGATTCTTCTATGTAATGCTTGAATTGTGGATATTGTTCTAATACAGCTTTAAAAGCTTCAACTAAATAGGCTAATTGTGGAATTCCTTGATTTCTGCTTGGTTTGCGTAACTCCTCTTCAACGCCTGGATATTTCAAGAACTGGTCCAATAACCTACGTTCTAAATTTAGATCCAATTTCCAAGGAAGTTGTTCCTGTTCCTTAGCAGCGTTAAGACTCTCCTTAAGAGATTTTTCTAGCTCTGTTTCCTTTAATACAATACTAGCACTATCAGGCACTAATTCCGCCACTGACGTAATTGCATTTGTCTGCTTGTCTAGGTATTGCTCTATAGCTGTTGTGATATTTGCTTTACTGACTTCTTGCTCTAGTACAGACGAAAGTCGCTTCCAAAGATTGGGACCAACATCTCGCTTGAGATAATTTAAGCTGTAGTCGGAATTATGTGCTATCTGCTCATATGTCTCTCCTTGCCAAGAGCCACGGAGTACTGTCTTTTCAGGATCACTTAGAGGAGCGTTTGTCTTTTCTAAAACTGTTGCATTTATAACTTTTATAACTTCTTCAAAATCCATTGGCTTGAAACGACTTGTGTCCACTCTTTATTTTAACTGAAGTTGTCCTGGAATAACTGAACTTACCATAACTTTTAGGATCACTTCAGTTTTGTTTAATGTTTAACATGAGTTCGACAAGACAAGCAAAATCAGGCATAATCAGGCTTTTCAGACTCTATCAAACTCAAGTTAATCTAAATTATCTAATCCCAAGCCATAAAGTCAGTTCAGTTATGTTATGCTGGTTGAGGATTGGCATAATTTGAACCATAGGAAATACCAACACTATGAATCTACAGCAGCTACTTGATTTTATGACCAGGCTAGCAAAGCGCAATAGTGATATATGCTTACTAGCTTTTTTGGGCTTTTTAGCTTTTTTAGCAGTGATATCTCTCACTAGACCAGTAAATCCGACTCTTCAAGCTCCTGCAGTAAATGGACATGACAGCAAGCCAGAGAAGATACAAATCAATAACGATAACACTTTACTGAATAAAGGTGGTACGACTACTGGAGGAAGCATAAATCATGATAAGACTGATGATTCACAAATCAAAGATAATCCTGTATGTGAACCGCCATATATCAACGACCATTTAGAGTCAGGTAGTTAGCTGAGAAGATAACTAAAATGGCTAAAGACTATTTTGCAGAGAGTAGACTAGTACTTCACCACACCAAGTTTGTGGGGTTTGTAGTGATCGCTGTCTTCGCTAAAGCGCCAACTACAAACTACGCTTACCCGTCTTTTTTGGGTTGGCAGACCACTAGTAAGCTAATGGTCCTTTAATTTGCATATTGGAATTTGAAAAAAGCCTTATAAAATAGGCATCTTGACTGTCCCTCTAGTGCAGATTAAATGCACATTAGCTTAGACTCCGGTAATATTTTCACAGTCACTGTCAGATCAAGAGAGAAAAGAGTAGAGGTATAAATATGTACTTACGAAAAGCTCTTTTTTACAAAATATTAGCAAATCGTTAACTATAACATAAACTATGCGAGCCGACACAGGCAGGTGCGCTACCATCCTATTAATGTAAATCACATTACAAAAGTTTATGGAACCAAATTCTTTACCAACCGAGGTGATTCTGACGAACTCGCGTCAGTCCCTCGGCAGTGTTCAACTTGATTGGACACCACAACCAGGAAATTACCTTGATCTTGAAGGGAAAACCTACGCAGTTTTAGAGCGCCGCCACCGCTATCAACTTAAGGCAGGGCGCTACCTTTTGCAAAAAATTGCTTTATATGTACAATCTGCTACACGACCAAGTGAAAAAAGTCTTGTAGGAGGGCGCTGGGTGATTGGCGATGCCAGTTGCCGCTACAATGCTTGTTCAGAAATGATTCGTTGCGCGGTTAACCCAGATGGACCATGTGAGACTTGCCGCTACTACGAAAAAAGAAAGTCTGAACAATGAAGCATGAAGTCATTGGGTGTCATTAATTTTTTTCCTTTATCCTTCATACTTCATCCTTACTCAAATGCCTCTCCCACTGCTAAACGCGAACCATTAACAAAATCCCATCCCGACTGGGGACGTTTGCCAGCACTTTGAACTTCTCGCAATAGCAATAAACCTTCTCCAGTTTGGACAATTGCTCCCATCCCCTTGACGATGCTTACAACTTGCCCTGGGCTACCTGATAAGGTTGACAAATTAGCTAATTTATGAGTTATTTCTTTGATTTCAGATGGTAGCTCATCACCGTAAACATCATCAAGGGGAGCAGTGGCAGTGATTTTCAGCGGTTGGTTGCGAAAGCTGGCATTACAGTCTGGATAAAACCCTCTAATTTGATTGTGTAATTGTATGGCACTCTTTGACCAATCCAATTGATAATCCTCTTTCTTAATCAAAGGCGCATAAGTCGCTTGAGAATTATCTTGAGGAATTGGCTTAATTTCTTGATGTTGTAGCTTCAACAAAGTCTCTACCAACAAATCTCCACCCACAACTGCTAGTTTCTCTGCCAAATCATGGGCATTATCCAGTAATCCTATCGGTGTAGTAGCCTTAAGCAGCATTGCACCAGTATCCATTCCTGCATCCATTAACATTGTCGTGATCCCAGTTTCAGTCTCGCCGTTATACAAACACCACTGGATGGGAGCAGCACCTCGATACTTTGGTAAAATTGAGCCATGCACGTTAATGCAACCTAATTTAGGCATATCCAAAATTTCTTGAGAGAGAATTTGCCCGTAAGCAATGACGACAAACACATCTGCGTCTGATTCTTTGAGTTTCGTTAAAGTTTCAGCGTCTTTTTTCACCCGGTGAGGTTGCCATACAGGCAAGTTAGCAGAGGTGGCGACGACTTTTACTGGTGAGGGTATCAGTTGATTTCCGCGTCCCCGACGTTTATCGGGCTGTGTAACAACTGCCAAGACATCAAATTCTGGATGATTCAGTAGTTTTTCCAGAGTCGGTACAGCAAAACTAGGAGTGCCAAAGAATACGATTTTCATAATACTCAAGAGTCAATAGACTTCTTGCACGAATACCACCAAGTGAATATAGCTTTTTTCAATTTAATGCAACACAGCAAGATTGTACGGGTACAGCATTGCTGTGCCCCTATCCGTGGTATACACTTGGGGGAACCAGAGCAACGCAGTGCTTCGGGAACCCCCCACACAAGTGTCCTCCTGTGCATCCTCTACAGTTCATTCCTCACAAATCAAATACGATAGCTAGAGTGACAAATTTGTTGCATTTTCGTGAAATAAAACGCTAGGTGGAGTTATAATGAACTCGCTGGAATTTTAGCCAGCATTAACCGCATCTGCTTCAGCCAAGCTTAAGTGTTTGGCGATGTCGGATGAACAAGCTCCGCTACTCTCCGCTCCGAAAAACCTATACAGAACTAGTCAAATATAGACAACGCTGTACAAAGTCGGAGCGTGCAGTCTAAGCCATTTATGGCTACGTTCGATTGGTCATGACACCTACAAGTGAACGCCAGCTTGTAGCTCTGTCGAAGGCAGTTAAGTAATCAGTAAACTGGTTTATAGCTGTAGTGCTGTCTTCCTAACAAGCCATTTGAACATTGACGTTAGCGAAGCGGAACCTCTTAGGTTCGGCAAACGTTACCCGCAAGGGGTTGGCAGAATATGCCATTGATACACATCTATACAAAATGATGATTTTTGTATAAATGTGTACAGAAATCGAGTTACAGTTACTAACCCTTGAAGCCGCTCTCCCGGGTTTATGCGTCTACGCATTTCATCTAGTTTCGATATATTTCCCGGAACGGGTGCATTTGTAGCTGAGTTTCCAAACCAGTGGTGTGTTCCTGTATTTGTTGCAACTGGTTATGCAGTTGGTGCAGTTCAACTTAGAATATTTTCCATTGACTAAATGTCAGTGGTAAGATTTGACTCGGCTCAGTTGCAAAGTAACTTTGCAAATTTTTCTAGTCACGCCATAGTTGTACCGTTATTGGTATCTGTGCTGTGGCAGAGGAATTGCTTGCCTCTTGTAGCACTCATTCGAGTGATACAGGGAATATCCTTGTAACTATGCCTGCATTTTGGTGTGGTTGGGTATTAGTAGCGGCGTTTTCTGTCACGTAGTTATTTCTATGTGAGGCTCAAATACCATACTCGTATCTTCTCCTAAAAGCCTCTAGCGACAATGCGTACTAAAGAATACCCATTTTTGTAAAAGTATGCGAAATTTAAGTAAATTCTTTCGTTAAAAGTGGAGTTCCTTGTTATACATATAAAATAGCCTGCCCCATTGCTGTATAGGCACAGCTCCTCGCACAGCAACCGCCCTCTAGAGAGTCAACAAATGCTTAAACACCTTATGTTGTCTGGATGGTTCCGCGTGCAACCATTCCTTAAGTACTTTATTTTTGTGATGTTGATTGCGCCGTTTGTGGCGGCATCAGCTCACACGAGTTCAGCAAAACAAACACAAGCAGCTAGAATGCCTTCTGTTGCAACAGAATCTGAGTCTGTGTCAAAGCAAACGGCTGGTGTTGACCAAACAAATTTAATTTCAGTATCAAAACCAACGCAAATCAATTCCTCTACAAAAAAATCTCACTTTGTACCACTGTCGGTAGCTGCGGTTGCCCAATCTCAAATACAAACAGATAAAATTAACGTCTGGGCTGTAGACGAGGATGGTTCTGCCTCAGTGGAAATGCCTAATAATGATCCATTGGTAGCAGTTGAACTAGCGCCACCGATGAAAGAACCTAACTCGGCGTCGAACGAGATACCAGCTAGTCAATATGATTTAGTACAGCGATTAAAAGCCTCTAAAGTTCAAACCTTGGCAGTAAATAATGGCTCCGCATCAAGGGAAGTGCTTGCTGGTGCAACATTGGAAGCAGCTAAAATTGACTATCAGAAAGAATCGCAACAAAAGCCAACAGCAGTAACGGTTGTAGAACAACGACCCCAAGAAGCTCAAGCAGTACAGCAAGACCCAATCGGCAGCCCTCATGCTATTCCGTGGGTATGGATACAAGCGACTCAAGAGGCGATTAGTTCCAAAGGGGGTTCTGGAGTGCGTTACTACCGCAGCGTACCTGTTATTTCTCCGGATGGTAGATATGCAATGTACAGCCGCGTGAAACTAGAAGTCAAACCACAAATGTATAACAGCCAGGTCACCAGCGTTCTGTTTGTAGAAGATAGGCAAACTAAGCGGTTACACGTGGTCAGTTCAACTGCTCCGATTAATGATCCTTTGTTAAAAGTTCAGGTATCTTCGGCAAACGATGATGCACAAGGAACTATTGCGGTTTTAGTTCCGGTAAGCTGGTCACAAAAGGGCGATCGCTTTTTAGCACGCAAATTTGAAGGGGCGATGAATACTTCTGATGCTACAGATCATGCAGTGATTTGGGATCGCGAAGAAAACCGTTCCCAGAGTGTGACTCCTTCACAAGAAGAAAACAAGCATGAAATTGCTGTATTGTTAGGCTGGAGTAAAACTCAGCCTGATCAAGTATTGTTCCGTGCTGGCGAATTAGGTGAAGAACAATGGCCCTTGGTAACAGTTGCTTATGATGGCAAAACTGTGGCTGCTACAAATGCAGATCAGGGTGTGACCTATGGTCAAAGAGTTAAAGAGGTTTGGGCAGGTCCACAAGTCGCTTACAGATAATTTCCATCCCTGACAGGGATTTGTACCAATACTGCTCGAATAAGCTGATTTATTAACCGACAAAGTCTGTAGAGACGCCCCATGGGGCGTCTCTACACGGGGTGCAAATTCCACCGATAACCCAAAACCCAAGTAGTATTGGGATTCGTACATATCAGACCCTGCGACTATTACTCACTCGATCTGTGTTCAACTAATTCCGCGAGATTCCCCATCCAGGAATATTTAATACTGATTTCGCCCCTGACGGGACGAGATCTTAACCACAGACTCATTCGCCACTCGTAGAGAATTTATAAAAAATTCTGACTCCTGAGTTCTGAGTTCTGAGTTCTTCTTTATAAAACTATTTAGATTTATCGCTACTGCCTACCTCAGGTGTATTTTCTTGAGTTTCTTTGACTCGACGAATGGGCAAATTAGCAATTAAAGCTGTCGTCCGTTGATTGCTTTCTAAGGTAAATTCTAAGCCATCTGTCTCAACTTCCACATAACGACACACAATTTCCAAGATTTCTTGGCGCATCTTTTCCACCATCTGAGGGCTTAAGTCAGCGCGATCATGGGCAATCACTAATTGCAGACGACGTTTGACTTGAGTGCGACTGTTGTCAGCACTGCGAAAAAAAATTCGTTCTAAAAGTTCGAGAATCATTGCAGATCGGTGGGAGGAGACGCGATGAAGTTAAATGATTTTTGTCCACAACAATCTTCTAAGACGGGCGAAGATGTTGTCACCAGATGAATCTAGCTCAAGAAAATCGACCGTTTCCCCTTCCAATCTACGGGCAATGTTCTCAAAAGCTGTAGCAGGTAAAGAAGTATTCTCTGCTAACACTAAAGGTTCGCCGCGATTGGTAGAGACAATAACCCGCTCATCGTCAGGGACGACCCCAATCAAGGGAATTGCAAGAAGTTCCTGAACATCTTGAACTGACATCATATCATTTGCCCGTACCATTGCGGGTCTGATACGGTTAATAATGAGATGAATACGCTTGATGCCTTGTGCTTCAAGTAAGCCAACCACGCGATCGGCATCACGGACTGAGGCAATTTCTGGAGTGGTAACAATCAGGGCTTCTTTTGCTGGGGCGATCGCGTTTTTAAACCCCATTTCAATTCCGGCGGGGCTATCAATCAAAACATATTGATACTTCTGCGCCAGTGCATTCACCAATAACTTCATTTGGTCAGGAGTGACGGCTTCTTTGGTGCGATTTTGCGCCGCAGGTAACAGAACGAGATTGGGTTGGCGCTTATCCTTCACCAAAGCTTGTTCTAAACGACACTCCCTAGCCAGGACTTCAACCGCCGTATAGACGATGCGGTTCTCTAGCCCTAGCAGTAAATCCAAATTTCTCAGACCAAAATCCGCATCAATCAAAGCCACTTGATGCCCCATTTTGGCTAATGCCATCCCTAAATTTGCCGTAACCGTGGTTTTCCCCACCCCTCCTTTGCCGGAGGTCGTAACAATAATGCGAGTCATGAGAGAAACGAGCTCGATTAGTGATTAGAAAATATACAATAAAATCAAGGCTAAAGTATCAAGTATGAAATGAAAGCTCAAGTATAAAGTATGAAGTGAAAATTATGGTATTTCATCGTTCATTCTTTATCCTTTGTTTTATCCTTCATCCTTGCTTGGATTCATCCTGCTTAATTGGATTTTAGAAAAATCAGTCACCCTAGCGATGCGAATTCCTTGGGTTGCAATGTATGCTACCTCAGGATGAAACTGCATCGGGGAGTTTTCTGGTGCCCTAGCTACAGCATCAGCAATTCGCAATTGGGTTGGTTCCATTTGCAAAGCCATAATCAGGCAATCGCGATTTCCAAGGGCACCTGCATGAGCAATTCCACGTAGACGACCCCAAACTAAAATATCTCCATCTGCAACTACAATACCACCAGGATTTAAGTCCCCTAAGAGAATAACATGACCGGGGTGGCGAATTTCCTCTCCAGAACGCAACGTCTTCTCTAGATACAGGGGTTCTGCAAGCGGGGGGTTAGCAGGTTTGGATTCAGAACCAAGCGTTGTTTGTCGCGGTACTTGTTCTACAGAATAGCCAGATGTGACAGCAGCGATCGCAGTTTGGCGACGACTGGTAGAAACCGATTTGAGTTGAATTTGAAATTGATTCAAACTTTCGGCGAGTTCTTGAAGCTGTCTGGTATCCAGCAACCGATCTTGCGCTATCAGATGTACGGGTGTATTGGGTGAAAAAGAGCGATCGCAAGCTAAAAGCCGCAGCTTCATCTGTTGCCAAATCTCAGTCCAACTGTATTCCGACGCAGGCAATTGGGATTCTGTTGGTAAAATTAATAAAAGTTTTCCTTCCTGAGTTTTGATTTGAACTTGGATATTGTGATTCACCGTATTTTCTAATGACGGTGATTCAGTCAATTCTACATTTACAAGGGCTGGATTAGACTCTATATCGGCAACGACGGAATTTGACTGAACATCTGGAAGGTGAGGATGGGACTCTGTACCGGATAAGACAGGATTTTCCTCAACATCCGCATGGTAGGAATTTGATTCGATGTCGGGATGGTAAGAATTTGCCTCAACATCGGGATGGTAGGAATTTGATTCGACATCGGGATGGTAAGAATTTGCCTCGACATCGGGATGGTAGGAATCTGACTTTAAGTAAAGCAATACAGAATTTACCTCTGCTTCAGGGAGGACAGGATTTTCCTCTGCTTGCGTGGACTCTACATGAGAAACGGCAGAGATTGCTTCCCCATCAGAGAAGGCTTTTTTTGACTCTAAATCAGGGATAGTAGAATCAGAAGTCATGTAACACTTGCCAAAATACGGAAAACGAGCAATTACTTATACTAGATTAGTCGCTGTTTACAATAGCGTTATTAAAAATTTACAATCCTCACCCTGTATTTTTACTTAGTCTTTGGTAAACTATTGCCAACGCATCAGCATCGCCAACGTTTCCTGGAAACAGCACCACTGGCAAATTAGGAAACTGAGGATGGTCTGATGGAGTTGTCACCATTGAACAACCGGCTAATATTTGACCGAGTAAACGTGCTGAAGTTAGTTCCAAACCAGTACTTAAAACATCGTTGGAAGTAATCCCACCTTTACTAATTAAGAACCCTATATCTGATGGTAAACCCCGCACGATATCCATCAATAAGTCTGAAACTCTTTCCCCAAAGTGTAACCTTGTCTCAACATCCTTAAAAGTCAGTTCCTTACGGCTTGTGTAAACCACTGGTGTTTTCAAAGCATCATGTGCCGCACGGACATCATCTAAAACTTCGGTTAACAGCGTAGCAGATTCATCTGCAACATCATCAACTAACCGCGAGACATCGACTTCGACTCCAACAGTTCCCTCTTGTTGCAACAGCACCTCTAACTGCTGAGTTGTCTTTTTCACATGGGAACCAACAATCACTGCACCTGGTTTCCCTCCTCGCACATACTGTGCCATATTTTCTGGGGCAATAGGTTGAGGAGGTAACGCTGCTAAAGCCGTTAAGATACTGGCTGCACTGCGAAACAAAAAGCGTTTTCCCTGACTGACTGCTGCAAGTACATCTTGTGCAAAGCGGTTGAGATCTGCTTGAGTTTCACCATCCACAACAGCGCACTGGTTCCCACTAAGTTTCAGCAGTCGTTCCAGACTTCCAGCACGAATATCCGCCAATAAAAATCTTTCTACCGACTCAGAACTGATACGTCCTTGTGTTTTTTCTTCGACATACTTAGGTAAGTAGCTGTGATGATAGCCAAAGACAGAATCACGGGCAAACTCGGTTTCATGCACGGGGGTGGTGGTACCATCAGTCATCAAATAATGCACACTGTCCTGAGTGATACGTCCGCCTTCAAAAAACGCTGGTACGAGAAAATGAGCATCAAACGGACCGAGTTCTTCAGCAATGACATCAGTTTCAATTGGGTAATGTCCCCGTAAAGTCGAATCAGAACGACTGACAATAAGAAACCCGTCTTTTTTAGCTGCTTGTAGCGACGAAGAAGGATCTCCCTCATCCCCCTCATCTCCCTCATCTCCCTCATCTCCCTCATCTCCCTCATCTC
>NZ_CAWUDP010000091.1:0-39936 GCF_963920835.1 Scytonema sp. PCC 10023 | reverse complement strand
CCTCTCACGCCAAATCAGAGATTCTGGCGTGAGGCTCCTGCTGATCTAGCTGAAAAGTCTTTCTGGACAAAAACAAGGATTGAGGAACTCCTTGACCGGAAAACAGCTTAATCGTCAAACCTTTTCAGACGCAATCAAGCAATGGAAACAGCAGAAAGTGCTACCCGTTCTTTGTCTGGATGATTTTGAAAGCTTTTTGAAACATCCTAATGAATTTGATAATGGATTTTATGACAATTTGCGATCACTGATGGACGCAAGCGCCTTAATGGTAGTGATATCTTCGCGTAAAGAAGTCAGTGTTTATGGTACTGAACATCGGTTTGTCTCTCAATTTTTCAATGTTGGTCAAACTCTTCATTTAGGCGAACTGGCCACAGATGAAGCAATTACCTTGACACGCTTGCCCACTCGTAATAGCACCTCACCTGCATTGAGTGTGGAAGAACAGAATCATGCCCAGCAGTGGGGGAAGCGTCGTCCTTACTTGCTGCAACTAGCTAGTTACTGGCTGTGGGAAGCCCGACAGAACAACAAATCAGTTAGCTGGGCGAGAGAGCAATTTGACAAACAGACGGGTAAAGTCTCTAAAGAAAAGTTCCATTTCATTGAGTCCTTGCGTCAGATGCTGCGCTGGTTATGGGATATTCCATTGCACCTCGGTCGTCTAGCCACATCCTTTGGCAGGAATCTAGATGATGTTGTTAACCGGATTATCGGAATTGCTCTTGTGATTATGGTGATTCTGGTTTTTGCGCGTGTCTTGAACTGGAACCAAGTATGGGATTTTGTGCGTGACAAGCTAGGGATAAAGTAGCGATGAATCACGTTATTTACCATGTCCTGGCGACTAGAAATCGCGGCTATACAAACGAAGTCCGCGTAGGCGGACTTGAGGGTTTTCAACCCACGCAGGCAGCTTTTGTCTCGTGTAGCCGCGAATTGCATTCGCCTGGTGCAACATATTTTTTGCCCCTTTTCGCCCCTATTGATTCCAAGCGGGTTAGGCAGCTTACTGAGGAATGGTGAAATATTTGAAGATGACCAAAATACCTCCAGCAAATAACTTTCGGACTTACGTCGCTGAATGTGCGTGCCTGCTGTACTGGGCTTATTTCAAGCCGTATACCTTTGAACGCTGGCTGCGCGATATTCATCCAAAATTGAAGCTGACAGATAACCCCTTTGTCAAGCGAGCTGAGTTTCGCACTAACCCGCGCCTACGCCGCTATGCTGCACAATTTTGGTGGCTCATTGCCGTAGTGCCATTTTTGGCTGTGTTGTTAGTAGCGCCAGTGTATACCGTCGCTAGCGGTGAACAATTTAACTGGTTCATCAATTGCCTTTTTTGGGTGGGTTGGTTGATAGGGTTGTTTGTGGTGCGTGGTAGCTATAAAAATAGATTATTTGTTGGGGTTTTAGCTTTATTAAGCATATTTGTGGCGTTTAAATTTTTGTGGGGCGTGGGGTTAGGCGTGGTGTTAGGCGTGGTGTTAGGCGTGGTGTTAGGCGTGGGGTTAGGCGTAGCGCCAGGCGTGGCGCCAGGCGTGGCGTTAGGCGTAGCGTTTAGCGTGCAGTTAGGCGTGCTGTTTGCCGTGGGGTCAGACGTGGCGCGAGGCGTGCAGTTAGGCGTGGTGTTAGGCGTGGCGTTAGGCGTGATGGAAAACGTGGCGTTAGGCACGGTGCTTGGCCTGGCGGTGGTCGTGGTGGTGTATGGCGTGGCGTCTGGCGTGGCGTTTATTTTTGGCATTCTCCGCGTTTACTTTTGGTTCCCGGAGTTACTGTGGATGCTGATCTTGTTCATGCTTTCGCAAAGTGGAGATAAGGGAAAGTACTTGCGTTACATACCACCCCGTTTCGACGAAAAGATTATTTTGCCACTGCCTTTTATAGACAAGCTTATTGTAGAAGTTTATCAAGAAAATCCAGCTGCTGCTCGCGAGACAATTGATTATCTCACCACTTCCACCAACCAGCAAAAAGTTGCAGCACAGGCAATAACTGGTATTACTATCAACAGCCTCAGTCGTTGTCAGCATTTAAGCGATATCAGAGATGTTGCTGAACAGCTCGCTTGGATACCTTCAGCCCCACCAGAAGAACTTGGTACTGTGCTACCCCATCTGTTGGATATTAGCCAAGGTGTAAAAGCATCTCTTGACGCCACTACCTCCTATCGTCAATCCGAATTACTCAAGCGTCCAATTAGTGCCTTACGGAAGTTGCAAGATAATCTTGCTTTTGGAAAAAATGCTCAGATAGCTACCACTTTCGGCAGTATTACCAAACGCTGGCTGAGTATCCTAGAAACAGCAGAGCGAACATTAGAGGAACAAACGGGACACTCAACAGAAATTCGGCAAGTTTACATTGCTGGCAATTCCCTAGATCCCCAGACAGCGCACAATCGTTTCAAAGGACGAATCGACATCTTTCGGGAAATCGAAACTTTGACACTTTCGGAGTCGCCGCCTGTATTGTTGCTGTATGGTGGGCGGAGAACGGGGAAAACCTCTGCTCTGAAGTACTTACCCCACAAAGTAGATTCTACTATTGTGCCGTTGTTAGTGGATTTGCAAGGTGCAGCATCAGCTGCAACTCCCAAAGGGTTAGCGGAAAATTTGGCGACACAAATCATCGATGCAGCACGACAATTACCCCGGACTGTTAAATTGCCTTATCCTAATGGGGAGAAACTCGCTCAAGATCCATTTCCAGCGCTGCAAACTTGGCTAGGCGAAATAGAACGCACAATTCCTAGCAAGCGATTTCTTCTTTGTTTGGATGAATTTGAGCGACTCCGTGAAGTAGAGGAAGTGACACGCACACGTACGCTCAATTTTCTTCGCAACATCTTACAACACCGCCAAAAGTGGACTTTGCTTTTCAGTGGTTCGCATCAACTCTCGGAACTTCCCCCTTACTGGAGCGACTATCTGATTAACAGCCGTGCTTTACGGATAAGCTACTTGCAAGAGTCAGAAGCCCGTGAGTTGATTTTACAACCAGTAGAGGACTTTGCCAAAATTTATGAACCAAGTGGTGTAGACGCAATTATTCAACTGACTCGTTGCCAACCTTATCTTGTTCAGTTGGTTTGCTACGAAGTGGTAGAACTGCTGAACCGGGAAATTAGAGAAAACAGGCGAGACGCAGGGACTGTAAAAGCAACTTTTGAGGATGTTCACGCTGTTATTCCCACAGTACTAGAACGAGGCGGTCCGTATTTCCAGGAATTGTGGACGAGTTTGGAAGAGAGCGATCGCACTTTACTACGTTGTGTCGTCCAAGGGGAAACTCCTACAACGCAACACGAAAAAGTTGTGGGAAAACTGGTACAAAAAGAGATTTTGGAGAAAGAAGGCAATGCGTTTCAAGTGCCTTTGGTGCAAAGATTTGTGGAACAAGTGGTAGAAGAGGAAAGTTGATATCAAATCCGTATAATACTAAGTTGCAGTCATAGAGACAAGTTGTCATGCTGAGCGTAACGCTAGTGAAGGGAAGCATCTCGCGAGATTCTTCCCTTCGGTCAGAATGACATGTTTGAACGCAACTTGGTATAAAGTATTGTTTGTAGTGAGCGCTACTCTGCGAGAAGCCGCTGCGCGTCTACAGCGCTAAAGCGCCGACTACAAACTCCGCAAAGTTACTTTGGTGAACCACTAGTCTGAAGGCGAAAGCTTGGAGTTTCGAGTTCTGAGGGTGAAGTTTCAAGGTTTCAGTTAAAATTTTGGAGTGTTGAGAGTGATTAACTCAAAAAAACACTACACTTTGGGCGATCGCACAACAATAAACTTCACTCTACTACATTCAATTGCCAATCGTTCTATATCCAAAAAGCGATCGCGCCCTTGTGCAGCACCAGAGGCGATCGCCCTCGCCCTACTTAATTTTTACCTTGCAAAATCCGCTTAATGATCTTAGTTGTTGAACGATTTTCTACAAATGGCAAAAATTCAATCACCCCGCCGTATTCTTCTACCACGGGTGTTTCTGGCAGAGTTTCTTTGGTGTAGTCACCACCTTTGACATAGATATCGGGGCAAAGCTTGCCAATGAGGTTGCTGGGGCTATCTTCCTCAAAAGCAATGAGATAGTCAACACAATCAAGTGCGGCGAGAACTTGAATACGGTCTTCTAAAGCGTTTATCGGGCGAGTTGGTCCTTTGAGACGGCGAATGCTGTTGTCGGAGTTAACACCAATAATGAGAATATCGCCTAATGCCTTGGCGCGTTGGAGATAGGAAACGTGTCCTGCGTGGAGGATATCAAAACAGCCATTGGTGAAGACAATTTTACGTCCTGCAATGCTATGGGAGTTGACAAGGGCGAGGAGTTGATCGCAGTTGGGAATGTGTTTGTTGGAGGTGGGGAATGAGGGGGATGAGGGGGATGAGGGGGATGAGGGGGATGAGGGAGATGAGGGAGAATTTTCTTCCTGAGTTTTCACCTCATGTGGAAAAGACAAGCGTGACCTAACCCCCCACCCGCCTTCCCTATGAGGTTCGGGGGAGAAATTTAAAGCCTCTCTCCTTGCAGGAGAGAGGTTTGGAGAGAGGTTTTCCAGAACCCGTGAAAAGTCAGAATTTTCTTCTCCTACTTCCGTGGTCTTGTTTTCATAAATAATAAGAACATGGAGAAAGCTGTGCTGAAGTTGTGCTAAGGTATCCTTGAGCCTTTGTGTCACAATTCCATAACCATAATCGCAGACAATAACAGCCTGACACTGCGCGAAACAGTTCTTAAGTTGATTGATCAGAGCTTGTTCTGTGCAGGAGTCGATCGCGTCGGTGCTGCCAGAATCAGTTCTCACCAAGAATTGCGACCCTACCATGACCCTTTGCCTGCTGAGTGTTTGCCTAACTGTGTGAGTTAGCAGATAGCTTGTTGTTATTCCGCTTTCTTCTAGGGTTTGCCGCAGTAAGTGACCTTCCCAGTCTTCACCAATAACTGAGAGGAATATAACCTGACAGCCAAGACTTTTGAGATAAAAAGCGGTATCTGCGGCACCACCTGGAATTTGTTTGCGGTCATGGACTGTCACAATTGGCATAGGTGATTCAAAGCGGCTTTTGCTTTCCCCTTGCAAATAACAATCCAAGATCGCGTCGCCAACAACGATAACTTGAGGATGAGCAATGCCTTTTGCAAGAAAAGCGCTCCACACTTCACTCATTTGTAAATCTGGTTTCATCGGCTTACTCCATCCCAGTGTGATGATCCGTTATTCTCAGATACTTTATTTGCATCTGGACAAATGTTGCAAGTCTGCGGTTGATTTTGGTCTTACCGCTCTTTCGTCACTCTGGTGAGACAATAAAAGAATCAAGGGGGAGAACAATCTGATGGGGCTTGTACCCACACCCTAGAAGCATCACCAAATTTTTTAATTTGGTGGGGCTTGCACCCTAGTTTAGTCATTTGCTCACAGGGTGCTGATTTCTTCAATCTTTCAGGTTAAACCTTGTAAGTTTTATTACAATAGCCTCCCATTTTTAAAACATCCTCTCAGATTTTGGACTTGTAATTAGCCAGCACTTATCTGTTTGGCGATGCCCAACTCTTTTTGTGTTGTCGTTCTATTGTGGCAAATGTAAGTAGGTCGGCGGAAATAAACATAACTATATTAAGAAGGGTAAAGGGAAAGGGGAAAAGGGAAAAACCTTTACCCTTTAACATGCATCCCTTTCCCCCTACAAAACTTTACATAGTTGGGTTTAATCGTGCCTACTTACTTGTATGCGAATGAGTTAGATTAAATCACACCTATTTAACAGCTAATATGCTTGCCAGAATCCGCCGTCTTTTCCGGCAATTTTTTAGTAAGTCAAGGACAATCAACAATGAACCCCTCAATCAAGTGAGTTTGATTGTCATTATTTTGATTGATATTTTTATCTTAATCAATGTTTTTGCAGGACTAGATAATATTAGCCGATGGCATATGAGTCCTTCGCAGGCTTATCCATGTTATTCCGAGTGGAACAATTACCGAACACAAACTACCAAAGATAAAGACTATGAAATAATCAGGGTTTCATTGTCTAACCTAAACAATCCACCGTTATTTAAACAGAATTATCAACAAATTGAAGAAGAACATTTGGGCAAGGTTGCTGAAATATGTTTGAGCTATGCTGATTCTAAGGATAAAATTTACAATTCTGTCAATCAACAGACTCTAAAAATCATTAACGAAAAACAAGCTAAAATCAGTACGCTTGAACAATCTAATCGTAACATTCGCGCTCAATATGACTCTACAATCTTAGAAAAAATAGCAGGTCAACCTCGCCAGCAATCAATTAATATAGTTGGTGCTGAAAAAGCTAAGCAGGAATTGGATAAAAATACACGCAATATTTCTACGTTTGCTCAAGAAATTTCTAATTTAAAAAATCAACTGCTAGCCAAACCAGAAAGTGTGAATTTTATAGCCTTTCTTAAAGATGAGGTAAAGTTTAGGGCAGTTGAAAAAGGCTATAAGCAGGCATTATTTTGGTATCCAAGTATCCAATTTGGTTTCCAGTCTATCTTTCTCCTACCGCTGATTATCGTTGCCTTATTAATTCACAAATTTGCAGGAGCGAGAGGATACGGGTTGATCTCGCTAATTAGCTGGCATTTGCTAGTTATCTTTTTTATTCCACTTATTCTGAAAATATTTGAATTTTTACAAATCGGTGTCATCTTTAAATTTCTCTTTGATATCATTAGCGCTCTTTTTGGAGGATTACTTTTTCTTGTCAGTTATGTTTATATTTTGCTGATTCCACTAATTGGTTTTGTCATTATCAAGTTTCTCCAAAAAATTGTCTTTAATACTAAAATTCAGGCTGCTAATAGAGTACAAAAATCATGTTGTCTTAAATGTGCTAAGAAAATTCGTCATCATGATATTCACTGTCCACACTGTGGTTACAATCAATATATTGAATGCCCAAACTGTCACAATTTTACTTACAAACATTTGCCGTACTGCAAAGAGTGCGGATATTCTCAAGAGTCATCTCCCCTATGAAGAATTTGATTTTGTATTTGACTGGGGCTATTTTCATGTGTTATTTCCTGAAAAGAAACTTAGAAGAGGGATGACTCTATAGTTTTGCTATGCACTAGGAACTACATCCCGATACTGATCACGCAACACACGGCGCATAACTTTGTTAGAGGCAGTACGGGGTAAGGTATCAATGATAATGAGGTCGTAGATTTTGAACAGCGGATTGAGATGCTGTTTAATTGCTGCTTGTAAGGCTGCCATGAGTGCTATTTTATTCTTGTGCATATCCGGTGCAACTACCGCATAAATAACCAATTGGCTTGGTCCTCCTTCCGGAGGGGAAATAGCAATGGCAGCAGTTTCACATATTCCCTCTTCAGCATTGAGGACTTGTTCAATTTCAGCCGAACTGACCTTAATACCGCCTAAGTTCATAGTGTCGTCAACGCGACCATGAGCACAGCAGTAACCGTTGGGTAACCTTTCCATCTGGTCGCCGTGACGCCGCAGAGGCATCGGATGCTTCTGGGGGATATTGGCAAAGTAAACCTGGTGATGGTCTTTGTTTAACAATTCTGTGGAGAGTCCAATTGAGGGCGGGATAATAAATACTTCGCCTTTGTCAGCGGGGAAACCGTCTGCATCGAGGATAACAAAGTCCAATCCTAGAGCGGGTGTAGTGAAGGTCGAGGGGGCAGAGGGCTGTACTAACGTACCAGTGATATAGGCTCCACCGATTTCTGTGCCGCCGCAATATTCAATAACTGGTTTGTACCCTGCCAAAGACATGAGGTAGAGCATATCTTGGGGTGTGGAACACTCGCCCGTCGAGCTAAAGGCTTTAATAGCGCTCCAGTCCAACCCTTGCATACAAGCGGTTGTTTTCCAGGTACTCACAAGACTGGGTACGATGCCAAGTATATTTACACCTGCTTTTTGTATAAATTGACCATAGTCTCTCTCTGTAGGAGTTCCGTAGTAAAGAGCAATAGTTGCTCGATTAATCAGGCTAGCGTAAATGAGCCATGGTCCCATCATCCATCCCAGGTTAGTGTACCAGGTTACTACATCGCCAGGGTGAATGTCTTGGTGCAGATGTCCATCAACAGCACATTTGATTGGGGTAGTTTGCGTCCAAGGTATTGCCTTGGGTTCTCCCATTGTGCCGGAGGAGAAGAGAATATTGGTGTAAGCGGCAGGATGGGCAGGAACGGCATGGAATTGGTCGTTGGTACTGAGAAACTCCTTCCAAGTCAAATCACTCGGACGCAGTTCAACAGACGACCCCAGCACAATGGCTGTGGGTGCATTGGCGTCAACGACTTTGCTGTAGAGGGGCAACTGTTTGCCACCACGCAGAATATAGTCCTGGGTAAAGATTGCTTTGGCTTTTGACACGTACAACCGCATAGCAATTTCAGCGACGGCAAAACTGTCAGCAATAGAAACTACCACACAGCCAGCCTTGATAATCCCTAGATAAATTGCTACAGATTCGGCTGTCATGGGCATGGTAATAGCAATGGCATCACCAGGCTGAAAACCCGCTTTCACCAGTCCATTAGCGACTTGGTTGCTCAGAGCCTTGAGTTCTCCGTAAGTCCAGGTAGATAACGAACCTCCTTCTGGCTGAAAGATAATGGCGGTGTTATCTTCGGGTGCTTGAAAACAACTTTCGGCAATGTTAAGACTAGCACCCACTAACCAATCAGGAAACTCTACACCGTGGGACAAGTCAACGGATGAAGTGTACTTCTGGTGAAAGCGAATTCCCAAACGTTGAATCATCATGTCCCAGAACTCGGCACGATGTTGTGCTGACCAAGCGTGAAGTTCTGGATAAGCATTTAAGTTTAACTCCTTCATCAAGGCAGCGATATGAGTCGCCTGAATTTGCTCATCAGAGGGAAACCAAACGGCGGGAGGTCCAAGGCTTTTGTCCCAGTCAGAGAAGGTGGTTTTGTAAAGGAGTTCGTGGAGTGCAAAGGGGTGGCTGGGTTTAAGAATATATTGAACCAGATGCTGCCAGCAGTCGTTAGCTTCAAGGGAGGCAAGCCAGTGATTGACCTGCGGTAGAATTGCGATCGCTGTGTCTGGTTCTACACCACTTTGAAGGATTTGTTCAATTGATAGTTGCTTTTTCATAGCCACTTACGTGTAAACGTGGTTAAGGCGGTCTTCGTTGAGTCCATCCCAAAAGACAGCTATAGCATCGAGAATCTCTTTACCTCCTTGAATAAATTTGGTTCGGTCAAAGTCTGGGTGGAAATAAACTGCTTCGAGTTCCTCGAGTGTGTGTCCGGCGTGCTGTGCTTCAACACGGTTGTGCCAGGTGAAGAATGCTAGGTGCAGGTGTGGGTGTCGTGTTTGCTTAATGCGTGTGAGTCCTTCCTCTAATTCTTGCCAAAAGCCAGCCGCAGCCCAGTTTTCAACTGCAAAGCTAGCACCCTCAGCAATTTGTGGATCATCACTACCATAAAGACGTTGCAATTCGTCACAAAAGTGCAAAGTTGTGGGGCTTCCGTGCTTGCGTTTGCCGATGTCTTCGTAGTGCAACCCCAACCCCTCAGCAACGCCAATCAGCCATTCAAAATGTGCTGCTCGGAAACGACAGATGCCGCCGTCTACTGTACCCTCGGTACTTACTAGTTCAGGGTCGCCTTCCTGGTCTTTTTCCTCCTCCGTCTGAGGAATGTTGCTGGCAAGGGGCTGCCCTAGCTTCCGGTAAATCACGCCCAGTTCGTTCAGCAATATCTCGCGACTGGTACGCGACTGCCCAAGCGTGGGTGAGTTGATGACTTTCAACAGTGCAGCAACTAGGAACTGGTTGGAAAAGACCGAGAATTGCCGGATGAAATGCCGTAGTTCTTCGTCTGTGGCAGCGCCATTACGGAACCAAGCAGTATAAGTGTTGTTGATAATGATACGGTGTTGTAAAAATTCCCGGTCAACTTCGGTGAGGAAGTCTTGGAATTCGTCTACCTGTCCTTGGGTCAGTTCGCCTTGGTGCCAACGTTCTTTTATCCGTGAGGAAATAGTGAGATTTCTTGGACCAGTGAAGATAGTTTTAGTCATATTCTATACCTTACACAGCAATCCGGTGTCTTAATTTTTTAATAAATTAGAGAGAAGAAAGAGAAGTTCATCAATAGTTGAGGATTGCTATGGTAGTTTTGTTGTCTTAACAAGATTAAGCAATCCAACTGTAGGCGTAGCCTTTGTCTTCTAATTGCATAGCCTGCTTTGTGAGTCGTAGTGGACGAAAGGTATCAATCATCACCGCTAATTCCTCTGTCCGTTCTTTTCCAATCGACCCTTCGTACATTCCTGGGTGAGGACCGTGGGGAATACCACTCGGATGAATGGTCATTGACGCTGGTTCAATTCCTTTACGGGACATAAAGTTCCCAGCGGCGTAGTAAATCACCTCATCCGAATCAACGTTGGAGTGGTTGTAGGGAGCCGGAATGGCTTGGGGGTGATAATCAAAAAGTCGCGGTACAAAGGAACACAAGACAAAGCCAGGAGCTTCAAAGGTTTGATGTACCGGAGGGGGTTGGTGAATTCGACCTGTGATAGGTTCAAAGTCCTCAATGTTGAAGGCGAAGGGATAGAGATGACCATCCCAGCCGACGACATCTAAAGGATGATGGTGATAGAAAAAGCTCGTCATTCTGTCCCTAGCTTTGACTCGTACCTCAAACTCTCCCTCTTCGTCATGGGTGACTAGCTCATCTGGTGGGCGAATATCGCGTTCATTATAGGGGGCGTGTTCGAGAAATTGTCCGTAACGATTGAGGTAGCGTGCTGGTGGCTCTATGTGTCCATTTGCCTCGATAACTAGCATTCGCTGATCTCTATTGGCATCTGGTATTATGCGCCATAGCACTCCTGTGGGAATCACTAAATAATCCCCTGTATGGTAGCGAAGAATACCGTAATTGCTCTCCAATACACCAGTACCTTCATGGATGAAAATGATTTCATCGCCGTGAGCAAACCGATACCAGTATGGCATCGCTTCAGTCGGTCGAGCAACTGAAATACAGACATCTGCATTCGTCAAGAGCGGGATACGCCCTTCCACAGCATCCCCACCTGATTCCACGCTTGCTGTCCGTAGATGCCGATGACATAAAGGACCTGATTCTTCATAGGGAATATCTACCGTTGTCTGTAGCAAAATTTTCTGTATTTGAGTGGGTGGACGCAAATGGTAAAGCAGCGATTGAATGCCTGAAAAACCGCGTATCCCCATCAATTCTTCGTAATACAAAGAACCGTCAGGTTGACGAAATTGAGTATGCCGCTTGTGTGGAATATTTCCCAACTTATAGTAGTAAGTCATCGTCCCATCTCCTGAAGCTCCCTGCGTTTGGGTATCATAGGTTCCCCCGCAGTGCTTGTTCACGCTCAATAGCCTCAAACAATGATTTGAAGTTGCCTTCACCGAAGCCCTGCGCTCCATGCCGCTCAATCACTTCAAAGAAAAGCGTTGGTCGGTCTTGCACAGGCTCGGTGAAAATTTGGAGCAAATACCCATCTTCATCCCTATCTACCAAAATGCCCAGTTCTTGTAGCTGTTCAATTGGCTCATCAATCTTCCCTACCCGTTCTTCCAGGTTTTCGTAATACGTTGATGGTACGTGCAGAAACTCGACTCCAGCTGTCCTAAGCTTGGAAACCGTCTCGATGATATTATGAGTCGCGCAGGCAATGTGCTGCACTCCAGGTCCGTTATTATATTCCAGGTACTCTTCAATCTGTGACTTGCGTTTGCCTTTAGCTGGCTCGTTAATAGGCAATTTAATCTTGCCCATGCCGTCCTGCATCACCTTAGACATCAATGCCGAGTACTCTGTGGAAATTGTCTGATCATCAAAATGCACTAACAAGTTAAAGCCCATCGTATTAGCGAAAAACTGCACCCATTGATCCATTGCGCCCAGTTCTACGTTTCCTACTACGTGGTCAATGGCATACAATCCTACAGAGTTACCATTGTGAGCATCGTGTCGAGGCATAAAGCCAGGACCAAACACCCCAGAGTAATCACTCCGCTCTACAAACTTGATTAAGGTGTCGCCATAGCCATGAATAGCAGCGTAGCGAAATATCCCGTATCCGTCTTCTTTTTCTGTCGGCTCAATAGCTCCTACAGCACCTCGTTTAGTCGTCTCCTTATAGGCACTAACCGCGTCTGGCACTTCCAAAGCAATAATGACGACTCCATCACCATGCTTAAGCACGCTTTGAGAGATGGGATGGTTTGGACTCAACGCTGTACTCAAAATAAAGCAGATATCGCCTTGCTGCATCACATAAGATGCCACTTCACGACTGCCAGTTTCCAAACCCCGATATGCCGTGTTGGTAAATCCGAAAAACTTGGAATAGAACAGCGCTGCCTGCCTTGCATTCCCAACATAGAACTCAAGGTGGTCGAAGCGCTTAATCGGGCAAAAATCACTCATTTAAATTCCTCCTTATACAGAGGAAATACTGAGAATCAATCTTTTAAGGTATCAGTTTGTTGTTGGGGTAATGACCAATTCCTGTTTTGGTCAACTCATGTAAGTTTATATTCTTAACTAAATAACCCCTAATAAGATTATAAAATCAACTTTAAAGGTTGAGATAATATAAGTTATTAACTTTTATGCTTGATTTAATACCTACAATTAACTAAGCTATCTATAAACTATCTTTGATCAGTACACCTGGAGAGAGATAAGTTGCCGAAAGATAACACCAAGGTGAAACCAACGTTGAGGAATGCCGAACCACTCAAACAACTAGATGAAAAAGACCGACTGATATTACGGCTCTTACAAGAGAACAGCCGTATTTCTCAAGCCGAATTGGCTCGCCAAGTCAATCTCACAACGCCTGGGCTGCAAAAAAGACTGAAAAAGCTGGAAGAAAACAGCTTTATTGACCGCTATGTCACTTTGGTTAATCGTGAGGCACTAGGTTTAGACTTGCTGTGTTTTACGCAGGTTACCTTAGCCCACCATCATCCTGAGTGTGTTGGACAATTCTGCGAACAGGTGCAGGATCTTCCAGAAGTTCTGGAATGTCATCATCTGACTGGTGAATTTGACTACCTTTTGAAAGTCGTGGTTACCAACCATCAGCATCTGCAAAGATTTCTCACTGAGAAAATCACTCAAATTCCTGGTGTAGATAAGGTTCGCACCAATATTGTTCTTAATGAAATCAAAGCTTCAACTTCTTTGCCACTAAATGAAGAAGTTAAATATTCTTAGTTATTCTTAGTTATTTAAGTTATCGAAAATTTGGGTTTAAAACCCCGTCCTTGTCGGACGGCTTTACAGAAAACGTGTTAGAATGTAAGGTATGGAAAAAGCCTACCGCTACCGTTTTTACCCAACTATCGAGCAAGAAACTCTTTTGCGTCGAACAATTGGTTGTGTGCGGCTGGTTTTTAACAAAGCCTTGGCAGCAAGAACTGAAGGTTGGTACGAAAGACAAGAACGCGTTGATTACGTTCAAACCTCTGCCATGCTTACGAATTGGAAGAAAGAAGAAAACCTTCAGTTTTTGAACGAAGTAAGTTCCGTCCCATTGCAACAAGGCTTGAGACACTTGCAATCTGCTTTCAGTAATTTCTTTGCAGGTAGGGCGAAATACCCCAACTTTAAGAAAAAACGCAATGGTGGCAGTGCAGAGTTTACCAAGGCTGCGTTTAGGTGGAAGGATGGACAGGTCTATCTGGCAAAGTGTTCTGAGCCATTGCCAATTAAATGGTCGAGGCAACTTCCAACAGTCTGTGAACCTACAACTATCACGGTTAAGCTTGAACCCTCCGGGCGTTGGTTTGTCAGCTTGCGCTTTTGTGACCCAACGGACGAAAAACTGGAACCAGTTGACAAATCTGTAGGGCTGGATGTTGGTATTAGCAGTCTTGTGACCTTGAGTACAGGTGAGAAGATAACCAATCCCAAGGGATTCGATAAGCACTACCGCAAATTGAGAAAGGCGCAGAAAACTCTTAGTCGTCGCCAAAAAGGTTCTCGAAATCGAGACAAGGCGAGACTCAAAGTCGCCCGAATCATCGCCAAAATTTCTGATTCGAGAATTGACCATTTGCACAAGCTGACAACTCGATTGGTGCGTGAAAACCAAACGATTGCCGTTGAGGACTTGGCTGTTAAGAACATGGTCAAAAATCCGAAACTTGCCCGTGCTATCAGTGATGCTAGTTGGGGTGAGTTTGTAAGACAGTTGGAATACAAAACCAAGTGGTATGGTCGTACCTTGGTAAAAATTGACCGATGGTTCCCCAGTTCTAAACGCTGTGGAAGTTGTGGTCACATCCTTGAACGTTTGCCGTTGAATGTTAGAGAGTGGCATTGCCCCAACTGTGGGACACACCATGACCGCGATATCAATGCTGCAAGAAACATTTTGGCGGTGGGACACACCGTGACAGTCTGTGGAGCGAACATAAGACCTGATGGGCATAAGTCCAAAGGGCAGTTGCAAAATACCCGTAAGGGAAGGAAACAGAAACCTAAGTCGTGAGTCTTAGGAATCACTGCCCTTATAGGGCGGTGAGAATGTCAACTACTACTGGGAGGAGGTGATCTTCAATGCTCCCATCACTCAAAACTCTTCTCGCGTCAATTGTAGATTATGCCGGACTGTTCCCGCCGGCAAAACTCAGCTTACATCAAGCAATGGCGAATTATGCTGACTATCAGCTAACGCCCTACAGTTGGATGCTGAGTCAGTTTGTGTTGCCAGTGTCCCGTTTAAACGAATTTGAGGCACTGCTGCCAACGTTTGCCTTAAAGCAGTGGTCGCTCAGTATGATTATCTCGAAAGATTGGGAGGCAGATCTTGAAAGAGTGCGATGCTCCCAGAGAGAACCGCGCCTTGCGCGATCGCCTAACAGCAAAAACCACATCAGCGTCACCTCTTTAGAATTTCCACCGCTTCCTCCCACAGAAATCAAGAGAATACTTCCACATCTTCCTACCGGAGTTGACGTATTTTTTGAAATTCCCCTTAGTGGCGACATAGAAGCATATCTGGCGGTACTGCGAGACACTGGTGCAGCAGCGAAAGTCCGAACTGGAGGTATAACTGTTGATGCTTTTCCCAGTGTTCGAGAACTCTGTCAGTGCATCTTGTCGTTTGCTGAGGCTCAGGTTTCATTCAAGGCGACTGCTGGTTTGCATCACCCATTGCCAGGGAACTATCGCTTGACATATGAACAAGACAGCCCTGTAGCTGTGATGCATGGCTTCCTGAATGTTGCAGTCTTGGCGGCATTAGTTTACTGGCAAAAAGTCACATTACAAGAAGCTCTAGAAGTCCTCCAAGAATCTGCTTGCGACAACTTCCAATTTACAGCCACCGCCGTGACATGGCGCAATTATCGTTTGGAGATTAAAGAACTAGAGAAAGTGCGACAAAAGTTCTTTCGCTCCTTCGGTTCTTGCTCATTCCAAGAGCCATTAGACGAACTCAAGAAGCTCAAACTATTAAACTGAGGCACATTTCATTTTTGATAACGAAGATATCAAAATGCTCGCTAACAAAAACTTTTCCAATTTTGAATTTTGAATTTTGACTTTTGAATTGTTTATGATCCGTCCCATTGATACCACTCATGACCCCAATTTGCGTAGTTGGGTAGAATCTGCCAATCACAAAGGCACTGATTTTCCCATTCAGAATCTACCATTTGGTGTGTTTCGACCTCGAAATAGCGCCGAACCTTCACGAATTGGAGTTGCCATTGGCGACCAAATTCTGGATTTGTTCCTTTGCTGTCAAGCTGGACTTCTGCAAGAACTCCCGGAAGCACTCCAAGCAGCTTGTGCAGCGCCTAACTTAAATCAACTTATGGCAATGGGCAGTGAGGCTGCATCAATTTTGCGCCGTCATTTGAGCCAGCTGCTGCGATGGGATGAACAAATGCCACCTTCTGCGCCAGAAATCCTTATTGCCATGTCCGATGCTGAGCTTTTATTACCTGCCTGCATTGGTGATTACACGGATTTCTATGCCTCAATTTTTCACGCCACGAATGTAGGTAAGTTGTTCCGCCCTGACAATCCCCTCCTTCCTAACTACAAATACGTTCCCATTGCCTACCACGGACGTGCCTCTTCAATTGTGCCTAGTGGCACTGCTATCATGCGTCCCCAAGGTCAGATCAAAAAATCAGAAGCGCCAGCACCCAATTTTCAACCCACACAGATGCTGGACTACGAATTAGAAGTTGGATTCTTCGTTGGTGCTGGGAATGAGTTAGGACAGCCCATCCTTATAGATAATGCTGAAGAACACATCTTTGGGCTGTGTTTGGTAAATGACTGGTCAGCACGTGATATCCAAGCTTGGGAATACCAACCCCTCGGTCCTTTTTTAGCCAAAAGTTTTGCGACTACTATTTCACCTTGGGTGGTGACAATGGATGCTTTAGCACCGTTCCGCTGTCCAGCTTTTAAGCGTGCTGAAGTTGACCCTTTGCCATTGCCTTACCTTTCATCATCGGAAAATGCTGAATCGGGTAGTATCGATTTTACTCTAGAATTGCTGCTGCTTTCAGATCAGATGCGCGTGGCGGGGATGAAACCATTCCGCTTAAGCCGTGGGTCTTTTAACCAGATGTATTGGACAGTGGCGCAAATGCTCACCCACCACACCAGTAATGGTTGTAACCTCCGTCCTGGCGATTTGCTAGCGAGCGGTACAGTCTCTAGTACCGAGAAAGGCTCACAAGGGTGTCTGCTGGAGATGACTCAGCGTGGTGCCCAGCCAGTCGAACTCCCAACTGGTGAAGTACGCTCTTTTCTGTCTGATGGCGATGAAGTCATTGTACGCGGCTACTGTGAGAAAGAAGGTTACGCCAGAATAGGTTTTGGAGAGTGTCGAGGCGTAGTTCTGCCCTATGCAACACCTGCAAGACTATAATAAGCTACCTCGACCTGTCATATGCTTAGCACTATTTTGGTGAAACTTCAGACGAAAAGCTGAACTCCTGATAAACCCTACGGCTGATGAAGCTGAGGCTCTTAACTTATCTGATTGGTAGAAGAGTTATTTTGAAGGAGTAAAAGCAATGCAACTCAAGCCGATAAATCAGCAGGTTGTTGCGTTAGTTGGGGCTTCGAGTGGAATTGGGCGTAATGCAGCTCTTCAGTTTGCTAGTCGAGGAGCTAAGGTGGTTGTTGCTGCTCGCAGTCAGCCTGGATTAGAGTCTTTAGTAGAGGAGATCCGGGGTTTGGGTGGCGAAGCAACTGCTGTAGTTGCTGATGTGACGGTGTTCGATCAAGTGAAGGCGATCGCAGACAAAGCCGTTGAAGTGTATGGACGACTCGATACCTGGGTACACAACGCTGCTGTGGAACTTTACGCCGCCTTTGAGGTGACAACACCAGAGGAATTTAAACGCATCGTTGATGTTAACTTAATGGGTCAAGTACACGGTGCGATGGCGGCACTACCTTATCTTAAGCGTGAAGGACGTGGAGCGTTGATTCATGTTTCTTCGATTGAGGCGAGGCGCAGTCTGCCGTTGCAAAGCGCCTATGCTGCGGCTAAGCATGGTATTGATGGATTTTTGGAAGCTCTGCGGGTTGAGTTGATGCATGAGAAGTTATCTATTAGCGTCACAAATGTGATGCCTGCCTCAATCAATACACCCCTATTCAACAAAGCTCGTACTAAGTTGGGTGTTAAGCCGGTGGGAGTACCGCCAATTTACCAGCCTAGCCTTGTTGCTAAAGCGATCGTTGAAGCAGCCGAGAATCCAAAACGCGATGTCGTTGTTGGTGATGCTGGCAAGGCGATTCTTTTGGCTCAACGTATTTCACCGGGTTTGGTAGACGCTTATATGCGGGCTACAGCATTTAATGGACAGCGGACGAATGAGCCGAAGTCAGAAAACGCGCCTGATAATCTTTTTGATCCAATCCCAGGTTACGACAAAATAGAAGGTGATTTTAGCGACCAGGCACGGTCTTGGAGCCTATAAACTCCCTTTTGGCTGTACTTATTTCAGCAACGCGCATTTCCACTTTTGTAAACACGGCGAGGTGCGCGTTTGCTGCTGTCTATGCTCAATTTACTACTTAAGCAATGTAAATAAATCCGTCTGTAGAGTTTTGTAACAACCGCAAGGTGAGCATTATGTTAAGTAAAAGAATATTCTAAAACTGCATATTGACAAGTTTTTCATAATTAAAATTGTATGGGCTATCAATTTGTAAAAAAGCAAGTTTATGTCAATGAAAAAATTTTTTTCTATTTAGAAGGTGGAACAGCATCAAATTCTGAACCGATATTGTTTCTACATGGATGGGGTGTAGGCATTCAGCCCTACCAAGAAGTGTTGAATGTTTTATGCAAACGTTATCAAGTGATAGCGCCGGAATTACCCGGCTTTAACAAATCAAGCGGCTCTAAATTAAATTGGGATTATGACAACTATGCTAAATGTATCATTGCTTTTATGCAGCGCCTTAACATTAAAAAAGCGCATTTCATTGGACATTCATTAGGAGGAGGAATCGCTGCTACCATAGCAGCCTTAATGCCGGATTTTGTAGAAAGCCTCATATTAGTGGACAGTACAGGAATACCCGTAAAGCCTTTACCACTGGTATTTTTGCATAGACCAATAGAAATGACGGCACAAGCACCGCAAATAAAGTTTCCGCAAATTATTCAGATTTTTCAAGCATATTCTTACAATTTTTTCTTCAGAACTTATAATACTATTCAAATTCTATTGATGTCATTAAAGAAAGACTTAAAACCAATTTTACCAAAAATAGAATCTCCCTGTCTGCTTATGTGGGGCGCAAATGACTTCACAACTCCGATAAGCGCTGCACAAGAATTTTCACAACTTATTAAAGGTTCTAAATTAATAGTAGTCCCAGGTGCTTATCATGAATGGAGCATTTTCTTGGTAGATAAATTCACAACTCTTGTCTTTGATTTTCTTGATGAAATTGCAGGCAGGAAATAGGGAGAAAAAAGCGCTCATGGAAAAATTGTTCTACGTAAATTGGCAAGAGCTATTTGTTCCCAGCATTTCTATCGTTGAACTGATTATACGCGGAACGCTTGTGTACCTGTCACTGTTTTCGGTTCTACGCCTTATGCCCAGTCGGCAAGTAGGAACGCTAGGAATTGCTGATTTGCTTGTAGTTGTGCTTTTTGCTGAAGCCGCTCAAAATGCGATGGCAAGTAGCTACTCATCGATTACTGAAGGAGCAATTCTAGTAGGAACCGTTATTTTCTGGAGTTACTCCCTTAACTGGTTAGGCTATAAATATCCACGGTTTCAACGCTTTCTAAATCCCCCTCCACTACTGCTTGTAAAGAAAGGTCGAATTATTGAACGCCATATGCAACGAGAACTGCTCACCAAGGATGAGTTGATGAGTCAGTTGCGTCAGCAGGGTATAGAGTGTATTGCTGATGTGAAAAGGGCATATATGGAAGCTGATGGAAGTATTAGTGTCATTACTTATGACTCAAAAAGCCGTCCTGAACCCAGAGAAAAAGCGGGGTAAAGCTTTTTGTTAAGCCTTCCACACCAAGTATTAAGACACAATGAGCAAAGTAATGTTGAGGATGAGTTAGCGGGGCTGATATGGAAACGATGAAGTTACGAGCGCATATTGGGCCAGATGGTATCTTGCAAATCCAGACATCTACGGATTTAAAAGATACTCCTGTTGAGGTAGTACTCGTTATACAGCCGTTACCCAACGCAGAAGTTGCAACATCTGAGGAAACTGTACCGCAATATAACGCCTGGGGAAAGCCCACAACGAAAAAATCGATTACCGAAGCAATCACCAGAATGCAACAACTGCGGCGAGAAGTTGCGTTAGATAAAACGTCAATCCGCTCCATGATAGAAGAGGGGCGAAGATTTTAATGCAGTTTGTTTTGGATTGTTCTGTAGCAATTAGCTGGTGTTTGGTGGATGAAAATAACGACTATGCTAATTCGATACTGGCAATGATGCCAGATTCGGAAGCATTTGTACCGGGAATTTGGTCGCTGGAGATTGCTAATGTCCTACTGGTGGCTGAACGGCGTAACCGCATGACGCAGGAACAATCTGAGTCAGCTATTACCTTGTTACAGTCACTGTTAATCCAGGTTGATACGGCTACAGATGCAAATGCATTGGGTGCAACTCTAGCGTTAGGGCGGACTGTTGGTTTAGCTGCTTATGATGCAGCTTATTTGGAGTTAGCGCTGCGGTTGGGATTGCCATTGGCAACGCTTGATACTCGGTTAGCAGAAGCGGCGACTCGGTGTGGCGTGGAGTTGGTTGTTGTTGATTCAGAAACGCCTTCTGGCGGGGAGGTGCCATGATTCAGGGTTTTCTTCTGTATGCAAAAATTTGGGCAACCTTCTCAAGCGTTGCCCGTGGAGTGTCGGCAATAATTCTACAAGGTCTTTTTGAAACCCTAGAAATAATTTTATCTAAGGTCTTTTTGTTGGTTCGACTGAGTAAATAGCCCAGTCGGTTTTGTTGGCTCTGGGCTTTTTGGGTTAGAAGCCAAGGGAAAAATTACCCAAATCCAAGGTACTCTATGAATACTTTGAATAAGTAAATATTCCACTCATGACGACTCAATCAATCAACCCTGTTCGCTTGCTGCGCGATTCATTAATATCAGTTATACCAATTTATAAATCACTGCTGATTCTCTATACTCCCTTAATGATATTATCTTTGTCAAATTTTGTAATTCCTAAAATATTATTTAGCATCATAGGCGGATTGTATTCTTTATCTATAGGTACTGTTTTCTATGGAGCAGCACTTTTTTTATGTTATAAAAAACTAAATCAAGAAGATATAACTATTTTTCAGTCTCTACAAAAAGCGCTTGAGAAATTTGCAGAATTCCTTTTTTTACAAATACTATACTTTGTTTTATTGCTACCATTGATTTTATTTCCTCGTTTATACTTTGTGTTTCCTTTAGTTATAATCAAGGATTTTCCAACAGCATATGCATTTAAGCGAAGTTGGCAACTGACTAAAGGTTATGGTTGGCACATTTTCTGGAATCTCCTAACACTAAGACTTATTAGGATAGCGCTACCTTTTATCTCTAGCTTAATTAGTGCATCTATCTTTAGAGTTTCAGTTTGGGAACTCAATCGGGGGGAATTGTTAACCACTCATCCTGCTTTTGTTTTCGATAGATTGCTCACTACAGCTATTTATTTCTTTGTCTACAATCCATTATTAACTATTTATGTAACGTTAATGTTTGTTAGATTATTAGCTTTTAAAAAAAATTAAGTTCATCTGCTATGTAGGGATTGCATATACTAAACAATATCAGCAAATTCACCAGGTTCAAATATCTCTCCATAATCTTCTGGTTGACGACAGGGATTGGGATTATCTGGTGTCACCAATCGTGTATAAATATAATCGCACTCTACCCCGTCAAATTTAGTTGAACTTGTAATATTACAGTCTTGAATATAAGCACCTGTTAAACAAGCACCAGTAAAATCTGTTTGTTCGAGTTGAGTTTTTACAAGCTTTGCCCCAGAGAGATTAGCATCTTGTAAATTTGCCTGACTTAAATCTGTACCAATAAAACTCGCATCTGCCAAATTAACACCAGATAAGTTTAGACCGCGCAGGGATAGGTCATCGAAGTTTTTGCCTTGTCCTAAGCCTGTTATTACTAATTGTCTTATTTGTGGAGACTTCAAATAACTTTCTCCAACATGGGCAAGTTCGAGTTCTTTCGTATGAAACCATGAAGTACGTGTAAGGTTAGCATTGCTGAAATCTACTCCTTTAAGCTTGGCATCAGAAAAATTAGCATCAGTCAGATTAGCCCCTCGAAAATTTGTACCTTTCATCCAAAAACTTGTAGCAGCAACGGCAGCATTTACGACGAAAGCATATTTCTCATTTCGGTTGATGGCTTGCCAACCTATATAAACACCAAGCCCAGCTATGCTTGTAAGTATTAACATACTCCCAGCCAATTTAGGTTCTGCTTGACTCAGAATTAAAAATAAAAACCAAATTGGAATCCAACATAAGCCTACCGTTAAAGCCAATGCTCTACTTACAATCAGAGCCAAAGCCATACCTACAGCTTCAACCAGAATCAAACCAACAGATCCTACTATAGCCACAACAATAGCTGTAATAATATAATTTTTCAGATCATAGTTATAGTTGAATACAGACTCAAGCCATGCCTTAAATTTGGCATCAGCTACACCAGAGATTCCCCTTGCAGAATTATTGCCACCACCTATTATTAACCAGGCATAAAATCCATATATCACGCCTACAGCTATAGTCAAGCGAGTAGCCCATTTCCCAAGGAAACTTAAAACCCCCAACCTAGCACTACTACCACCAATCACCAAGGCTATAATTCCAGCTATTGCTAAAATTGTCTTTGTAACCCAATCCCAAATAGTAGGTAATCCTATAACTGCCCCAAAAGCTAAGTTCCCAGTTACAGCTAAAGTGACAGCTCCTAAAGTTGCCTCAATACCTTGGCGGAAAATTACAACACAGATGACCGCAAACAGTAGAAGCACACTTATGGCAAAAATGTAAGTTGCTTCGTTAATAGGAGTTATGAGAAAGGTTTGTAGGTAATACCCCATAATGATTGCGCCAATGCCTGATGAGAGCGATAACAGCATTGAGCAAAATATTAACCACATTTCTCGATAACTTTGCAGTCCTGCGGTGGTATGTGCGAAGTTAGCACCAACAAGAATAGCATCCGTAAAATCTGTACCCCGAATATCTGAATAGCTAAAATCTACACCCGTCAAGTCTTGCCCTTCATAGGATTGACCCCGCAAATTAGCACGGCGAAGCGTGCTTTCAGAACGCAATGCATTTAGCCTTGATTGCACAGGCGCGGGAGTGGGCAACCTTACACCAGCAATTCGGATTTGGTTATCTACACCCACTAACTCCTTCAGATGGGTTGTTGCTACTTCTATGTTTCCACGGACAAAAGCTGCTATACCACGAGCATACGTTAGCAAAGATTGAAACTCCGGCAGTGGCAATGCCAAATTCTCCAGCAACGACAACATACGCAGGATTTCAGCAGGATTATCAAAATTTAGCTGAGAAAACGCTAATGCTAATTCGTAGGTGGTTTTGTGAGGACGGGTGTAAGCTAACGCTGCCCATCTCTGTGCTTTTGCAAAATTTTGAACATAAGATTCATCACTTTGAAGCTGTTGGCGAATATGGTCTAGTAAGAAGTTTGATAATTCTTCAATCCGTGTTTGACCAAAACAATCATCTTGTCGCAAACGATTTAGCAATTCGTTTCGCACTGTTGCGTCCATCTGGTATAGTTCATACCCAACTTCGTTACATAAACTTGAAAGTAACAGATCGGCTACAGCAAACCAAGGAATGTTCAGGGCTTGACCACGGATATCCTGCCGAAAGTTGATCCACAAAGAGTAAAGTAGATCCGAGGTGAGTACCAACGGCAAAGCAGCGTGATATGCTAGCACAAGATGTGCCTGACCAAAGCGTTTTTCAAAAGACGCAATCCGTCGAGCAGCGATACCAGGTTTTAGGTTAGAGGTAACTGTCATACAACTAATTTATTTTCAAAGTTTCGATACCCCAAAATGTCCAGATTGACCGCGTAGGATAGAAATCGCATTATGTAAACCTTGGCGAGTTAATTCAAACATCGGCACTAATCGAGCAATTTGACCTGCGCTAGTACCAAACCAACGATAACGAGGCATTGGATTGAGCCAAGCAATATGACGAATCTGCTGTTTGAGTTGCTCTAAAAATTGTGCAGTTACTTCCACTCGCTCTGGATTTAATCCACCTCTTGCAGCACCAGCATCGCTAAATACCAAGGCAGAAGTATGGGGAAAACGTAGGCTGTTTAGAACATCGTCAATTGTTTTTGGCACTTGATAGTAGCGATCGCGGTAAAGGTAATCAATTGGACAATTATGGAAGTAATAAATATCTGTATCTTCCAAACGTCCACCTCGGATGGCAGTTTCCGCTAATTGATGTGATAAATTTTGAAATGGCATCATTGAACCATCTTGATCGATAAGCAGCAACAGCTTACTCCTATTAACACGACGCGGTACAATAACTGGTTCGAGTAACACTCCCTGTCTGCTAATGCGTTTAATTGTTCCCTCTATATCGAGTTCTGTTGGTACTCCTTCCCGAAGCATACGGCGTAGATAACGCCAACTCTGTTTCATCTGGCGACGGGTTAGTGGAGGATATTCAGTTATTTGAATAAAGCGGTTGATAGGTTTTACAGTTTCTACTTTGGAAGTTTTTTGTTGAGATTCTAGCACTTTTATCTCGTTGCTTGTATTCCCCAAAGTTTCAGATGAACTGTTATCTGGCATTATATTTTCTGGCTCAGAAGGTAGGGAGTTTTGAACAGCATTACGTTCCCTATTTCTTTTTCCTAAAGTAAAGTAGACAATAGCGAAAATAATAACAAAACCAATAAAGTAGTATAGGAGAAGATTCCAGATTGAAATTTTTTTCCTACCGTTTTGATTTTCATCAACTACCATAATCTCAAAATTCTGTGACGTCGTGGCACGGCCATCAGTAGCTCGAAGCTCCACAGGATACCTTTTTGGTTTCTTTTCAGAGTGCCCATCATCTTTGCAATTCCCAATAGTGCTTCCTTCTATGCCAGATAGGGTGGCTGTTCTGTTTTTATTATCTTTAAAAGTTAGCCAGCAAGGAAAGCGTAACGCTTCAATCTTTATCTTGTCATCTTTATTAAAATCATGAACTTTAATATCATATTTATAATCTTTGCCCTGTACTACGTCCTCATCAGGTATACTAGTGAAGAACGGAACGTGATTTAATTGCCAAATCCTGACAGCGATTCCGAACACTAAAATATAAATTCCTACTGGAATAATATAATCTCTAAGTAAAATTAAATAACTAAAAATTCTGAAGAACTTATGTCCTTCTTCTCGATCATCTTCTTTTGTAGGTTTTTCAGAAATTGAAGTAGGCGAAGTAAGCAGTCTGGAACTGTTAAGTGATTCTACTTGAGGAACAATAATTTGTTCAAAATGATAATCAAATAATTGTTTATCTTGTTTTGATTTTACCCATAGAGTACGGCATAATCTAGCTAAAGCATCTTTGTCTGAAATACCATAACCTGCTTGCAATGCCTTTAAAACTGCCTGATAATCATCCACACCAAGCGGCAATCCAGCTTGGCGTAATCGAGTAAATAGTTCTAGGAGAGGAAGATTATCCATTTAGTAGAAACTGGAGAGTGATGTTCATAGGCTGGAAGTTATAAACAGATAAGGAATTATTTGAGATAACGCTTATGGTCATCCCAATTTTTCAGTAAGACACCTGCAAATGGAATTTTGCCCTCCAACTTTGCTAAAATATCATCTTGGGGATATCGACGCAGCACACGAAGCCAGTCAATTAATTCGCTAGTGCTAACTTTTTTTCCTGCTTCCCCTTTGTCTTTCTGCATTTCTTCACGTAATTCAAGGAAGCGAGCTATAGCTTTTCTTACCAATGCTTCTGGTTCAGCAGGAAAGTGAGCATTTATGATATCAAAGAGCCGTTTATCATTCGGAAATTCAACATAATGAAATAAACAACGCCGTAGAAATGCGTCAGGTAAGTCTTTTTCGTCGTTGCTAGTAATAAAGACAATAGGAGGAATATTTGCCCTTATCATCTGGCGAGTTTCGTCAACAATAAAACAACGCTGATCTAACTCCAATAGCAAATCATTTGGAAAGTCAATATCAGCTTTATCAATTTCATCAATTAAAACTACAGTAGGTTTGTCAGAAAGAAATGCTTCTCCTAATGCTCCCCAAGTGATGTACGTTGAAGGTTGATTAATTCGTTGTTTTTCCTCTGGCGTTAGGCTATTAGAAGCTGCAAGTTGAGCATCCCGTAAACGTCCAACAGCATCGTAGTTATATAAGCCATCTTTTGCTCGACTTGTAGATTTTATATACCAGGCTTTTAAATCAAGTCCTAATTCATAAGCAACTGCTCTGGCTAACTCGCTTTTACCGCATCCAGGTTCTCCTTTTAACAGCAAAGGACGTTGCAAGCATATCGCAAGATTAACCGCTTCCACTAGTTCAGGATCGGGTAAATAGGGATATAACAGTTGACCTGTCTTAGGGTCGCATTCTCCTGGCTCAGGCTGGACTAAGCCTGTATATTCAAATACATGATTGCTCAACAAATTTTTAACCATTCTTCAAGCCATTCACATTCGCATAAATTACATATTTCCCGAAATGCTGGTATTGGCATACCAGCCTCACTATTTTCTAGAATTGTTTGTATGACTCGCTCTATATTTTCTATAAAAACTAGTTGATTTATGTCATCAAATTCATGATTAATCCAATTTCGCAATACAGTATCAGAAAATACGTTGATTAAGGGTAATTTTACAGGTGTAGAACAACTCCAGGTTTGCTCAAAATTTTCAGCAAATGAAACACTCCAGCTTTGGCTTTCAACACTGCTTACATTATCTATTAAGAACATTAGTAATTTGAAGTTTGTTTGGGAGGCAACACTTTGAGCTTGAGTAGCAAGTGGCAACCAAAATTCCTGTATTAGTTCCTGTAGAAGCTGCTCAGACATGAATTCCACATTGTCAACAACAATGTAGATATTCTTAGTTGTCCAAGATTTAAATATTTTCCCCGCAATTAAATCTGGAGAATCTTTTATTCCCCCAAAGTGACGACCTAATTCCCTCCACATTGTTTGAGAATTTGGATTGTAAACAAGACAGTCAAGATCCACCAACACAGGTCTATCCGATACCCTGCGGATTTTTTTAAGCAATCGATTCGCCAACCAATGTTGTCCATAGTCTTGAGAAGAACCATGAATTAAAAATGCTGCTATTTGATGTCTCCAAATAAACCTGGAAAATAGTTGCTCCTGATCTGTGTAGTCCAACTTAAGTAGAGAGTGATAGAGTCGCTGGTTCTTGATTTGACTCATTTGCCAATCAAGTTCCTCTTGCTTTACCTTAGCTTGCTCAAGTAGCTGTTCATATTGGAGGCATCTAGTTACATCCGTTTCAATCGCTAGAGCGTTACGTAATCTGTTTATCTTCTCTATGAATATGTTGTATTGCTGCTGTAATCCTTCAAGATTATCTTCAAAATTTTGATTAGAAAGCATTAATTTTTTAATAAATAGCTATTACTGTCCGTCAGGTTTAATTTATGTTTACTGAAGTTTAGTGTTTATAATTTCAAGCTGCTCATCGAGACGCTTGCATTCTAATTGAGTCCGTTCAATCTGTTTTTCCAATTTAAAGCAAACTGCTTCATCTGTCTCAATCGCCAGAGTATTTCTCAAACGTCGTAGCTTTTCATTAAACAAGTCGTACTGCTGTTGCAACCCCTCACGCTCTTTTTCTAACTGACGACGTTGCCAGCTATCCAATCTATTATATTTGGGAGTTTCATTTTTAGCAGAAGCAGATAATTTAGGGCTTTTCTTCAACACTGGGGTAAAATGTTCCTGAATTCCTGCCATACGGATAGAACTACACCCCCACTTGTAAGCAAACTCAAAGTCACGTCCTCCACCTAAAGCATCGTAAAAGCCAAAAGCAAATTCGAGAGCAGCACTATCCCCGATAGCCTGATTCATACCAATTACGTAGGAAATATGTTGAGCAATTGCTTCTGCCTGAATCTCCGAGTAACAGGCGTTCAAAATTACACACTCTATCTCCGAGGCAACTAGTTCAAACAAACCTGCTAATGATTCAGCATCAACAAACTTAGTTTTTCCAACTTCATCCTCAAAAACAAGACCATCTTCCCCGCTACCATGTCCCGAAAAGTGAACTATTAGAGGATTCACCTCTAAAATCGCACTTTGAACATCCCTTGGACGAACTGCCCAGCGTTGCACTAAAGTAAAGCGATCGCGGTGTTGCGATCGCCGCACAGTTTCACTTATGTCACGCACTTCCTGATCCAATCGTAGGGACGTTGTACTTTTAGGATTTGCTGCCAGGATCAAAATGGTTTTAGTCGGGGCACCAATAATACTCATAATGGAAACTTGAGGCATTTTTTGCTCAAACTACAACCGCAAAAATAAATTTATTATCTAATAGCTTAAAGTATGTTTAGTTCCCTGAAGTGCTTGTGTTGGGGTAGGGTGCTAACGGTAAACGCGATCGCCTACTCAACTTGAATACCTGAGTACCCAAATGTTCATACAGCCTAATTAAATGTGTACCTAGGTAGCGGTATGATGCTTCCATCTCTAGTGAGGGAAGATTATGCTGATCATTACAACGCAGAAACGTAGAAGCGAAATAGAGTCTAACTTGGAAAGTGGACATTTTTTAGTAAACAAAAGAGTGCGTTCAGGAAGTCACGCACTCTACTTAAGATAAAAACAAGGAATTAGGTATGAAATATAACAGTCACCAGAGGCAGAAACGCTAAGAGAAAACCATTCCAAGACTGTAATTGAACTTCTGGAATTGGTTCTGGCTGTGCTAACAATGCTTCTATCCTCTGTTCTAAACGCTCTACACCGCTAGAACCCAAAGCCGCACAGAAAATTTCTGAGGATACAGGCGGACTACTAACTACCAACAAAAGTGATTCTGCCAGCAGCAGGGGATCTACTTGTGAAGCTGCGTGTGCGTCGGCTCGTAGTTCGCGCAAGATTAACAACTCTTGCCACAAAGCTTCTGTATTTGGCAACCAAGCAGTGCAGGAACGCACCCAACCCAACCAGAAAAACCAGAATGTGTCTCGGTAATGGTAATGCCCTTGTTCGTGGGCTATGACAGTTTCCAATTGTTCTAATGAAAGAGTTTGCAGCAGTCCCTGGCTAAGGACAAGTTCGGGTTGCCAAAATCCAATTTGACCTGCAAACAGCGCCCCTGTGTCCAAAAGCCGGGCTTGTTTTCCTGCAAGATTAACTAAGGGACAGTTGCGGGTAGATTCCACAGACTGCCATCCTCCCCAGGCAAGTTTTATGCACAAAACGGCAAAAAAAGCAAGAGAACTTAATGCGAGTACATAGCTAAACCAACCTGTGTGCAACCCGCTCATTTTACCTTGGGGTCCCATGCATATAAGGGCGATCGCCGTCATGAAAATGAGCAACGGGGGAAACAGAAATAAAAATAGCGTTGTTTGCCATCGCTGACTCCAAGAACCTTGAGGTGGTGTCCATTGGCATCTTGTCCAGTAAGCAATGAAGAAAGCAGCCACAATCATGATGAGATGCATTATTTTTCCTCCCTGGCTTGGCGTGCGGCTTGAATGCGTTTGGCGATCGCTTGTATTTGCTCGGAAGCAGTTTCATCGAGACTATCTGCAAAAGCAGCGATGACATCGGGATTACCCACCGCCAGAAATCGCTGCAAGTGTTCGTGTGCTCTGATGACGTCTGCTTGCTGCTTTGTCACTAATGGTCGCCAATAGTATGCTCGCCCTTTTGTATTACAAGCTAGCCAACCTTTGTCGGTAAGGCGACGCAGCACGGTGGTCACAGATGTATAAGCGAGTTCGCGGTTGGGGTCAGTGAGAATGCGATCATGTACATCCTTCACTGTAGCCGAACCCAGTTCCCAAAGGATATTCAAAATTTCTGCTTCCAACGGACCTACAGACAATTGTTTAGGACGATAGTTAGGTAAAGGTGCCATATCAACTTAGAATAGGGGGTTATGAGTTGTACATATGCGTTGTGTAGCCTCAGTTTGGTAGTGCAGCGAGTGAACGCCAAACACAGCTTTTTCAAGTCTGTTCTTTTCTCAGATTACACGTTGATTGAAAATTACTGTGTTAATAAAAGAAATATTGAATAACTTAAAGACGTGCCATAAGACGTGACGCCAGTCGCTGTGAGTTCGGGAAACCCTCCAAAGGGCGCTGGCTCGCCATGGCAGGTCTCTACATTGTTTTTCGCAGATGTCTAATCTAGTAGACAATTGATTTGGAAGTTTTGCAATTTTGTTGAGGATTGCTGTGACGCCAGAGGAATTTCGCCGTATAGGTCATCAGTTAATCGATTGGATCGCTGACTATCGCTCCTCAATCGATGAGTTTCCTGTCATGTCTCAAGCCGAACCTGGTTCAATCCGCGCTTCCTTTCCGGTTACACCCCCAGAGGTCGGTGAATCGCTTGATGCAAGTTTCATCAACGACCTTGATCGCATTATTTTACCAGGCATAACTCACTGGAACCATCCGAGCTTTTTTGCGTACTTCCCGTCGAATGCCAGCCTTAGCGCAGTTCTGGGCGACCTCTTGAGTACTGGTTTGGGCGCACAGGGGATGCTCTGGCAAACAAGCCCCGCTGCAACTGAACTTGAAGAAGTCGTCGTTGACTGGTTGCGGCAACTTGTGGGCTTGAGCGAGAATTTTGTCGGGGTAATTCACGATACTGCTTCTACTGCAAACTTGGTGGCGCTGTTGTGCGCCAGAGAGCGGAGTACGAACTATTCCCAGAGTCAAGGCGGTTTGCAAGCAGAACAAGCCCCCCTGACTGTATACACCTCCAGCGAGTCTCACGGCTCGGTGGAGAAAGCTGCGTTGCTGGCTGGGTTTGGTCGGGTGAATGTGCGGGCAATTGAAACGGACGACGAACACGCGATGGATGCGATCGCGCTTGAGCGGGCAATCAATTTTGATATTGAGCGCGGATTGCGCCCTTGTGCTGTTGTCGCCACGATTGGTACTACTCCCACCAGCGCCCTTGATCCACTTCACAAGATAGCTCAGATTGCGCGATCGCACAACTTGTGGTTGCATGTAGACGCAGCCCTTGCAGGTGCAGCGATGATTTTACCAGAATGCCGTTCTATGTGGGCAGGTATCGAGTATGCAGACTCGCTGGTGTGGAACCCGCACAAGTGGCTGGGTGCAGCGTGCGACTGTTCGCTGTACTACGTGCGTGACCCCGAACACCTGATCCGTGTGATGTCTACGAACGCCAGTTACCTCCAGACGGCTGCTGACGGTCAGGTGAAGAACTTCCGCGACTGGGGCATCCCTCTCGGGAGGAGATTTCGCGCCTTGAAGCTGTGGCTGCTTATTCGTTCTTCTGGTGCCGAGGGGTTGCGCGATCGCTTGCGCCGGGACCTCAAGAACGCACAATGGTTGCGCGAGCAGGTGGACTCCACCCCGAACTGGGAACGTGTCGCGCCTGTGCCGCTTCAAACTGTGTGTGTGCGTCACGTCCCACCTGGTATGACTCCTGACGAGGTAGACGCTCACACCCTTGATTGGGTTTCGCGAATAAATCGTTCTGGCAAGGCTTTCTTAACACCAGCAAAACTCAAAGGTCGCTGGATGGTGCGTGTATCCATCGGGGCTGAACCCACCGAAGACCATCATGTCGAAGCGCTTTGGCTACTTATGCAGCGCGAAGCAGAGTGCCAGTAGATACGATGGTTGGTGACGCTAACTGGTTAAAATGTTATCTCGTGAGTATTAAATACTATTAAATCAGGTGAATCCAGCGCGTGAAGCTATTCGTTTACCACACTCCGGAATTGACTCCAACAGATAAAGTGCCAGATTGCGCGATCGCAGTCGATGTGCTACGAGCTACTACAACAATGGCGACAGTCTTAGCAGCTGGCGGCGAAGCTGTCCAAGTCTTTAGTGATTTGGATAAACTCATGGAAGTCAGCGAAAAATGGTCTGCTGAAAAACGCCTGCGAGCTGGAGAACGCGGCGGTGCAAAAGTTTCTGGCTTTGAATTGGGGAATTCTCCTCTCGACTGTACGCCAGAACTCGTACAGGGGCGGCGCTTGTTTATTAGTACCACCAATGGCACTCGTGCTTTACAAAGAATACAATACGCCAAAGCTGTACTAGCTGGGGCTTTTGTCAACCGTGCTGCAGTGGTGCAATATCTGTTGCAAAAGCAACCAGAAACAATTTGGTTAGTTGGTTCAGGTTGGGAAGGCAGTTTTTCTTTAGAAGATACGGCTTGTGCAGGTGCTATAGCGTATAGTGTTGTGCAGCAAACCAACTTCCCACTAGAGGAACTAGCGGGTAATGATGAAGTTATAGATGCGATCGCTCTTTACTCGCAATGGCAAGACAACCTATTGGGACTTTTCCATCTTGCCAGTCATGGCAAACGTCTACTGCGCCTGAACTGTCATGAAGACCTGAAATATTGTTCTCAAACTGATATTTTAGATGTCTTGCCCATACAGCAAGAACCAGGAGTGTTAAAAAATTATAATCAATAAAATTGATTAAAGTGAGTGGGGCTGGTGACAGTCTCGCTCTCGTTTAATCAAAGCATCTCCAACAGCTTAGGCAGTCAAGCGTGTACTTTGCGTGGCTGTAGAACACAACTTACGGCTTGAATCAAACATATGCGCTCTTAAATAAATTGATTAGGACTTACGCAAAATTATGAAAAAACGAACCGCAAAGGACGCAAAGGACACGAAGAAATAAGAGTTTCACGACTAGTTCTTGCGTAAGTCCTATTGATTAGGAGTGTGGTAAAGGCGGCACTGTGAATCCAAGCATCACGTACGATTTGCCGTTAAACTCAAAGTCTGTGAGCAACTCCATACCAAGTTTTTGAGTATGCGCCCGTAATGAGCGCGGATTGTCCTTTGCCACAAAAGCAACGCCAGCATTGAATCGTGTTGCTATTTGAGCTAGAAGTGCTTGAAACAAACCTTGTAAGACACCAGTCCCACGGTAAGCAGTCGCAATACACACCGGACCATACAAAAAGGAATGATAATTGCTCAAAGGCTGCCCCTGAAATAAGGTTTCCTGATACAAGCTCATCATATGTTTGAGCAACGGAAACTGCACAGAGTATTCTTGAGTTGTTCCGCAAACATATCCAACCACTAACTTCTCCTGCACAGCGACAATGACTGCCAAGTCTTCGTTTATTGCTGCAAGCTGAGAATCGTCCATATCAATTGATACAAAGCCATTCTGCCGCGACTGTTCAGACAAGTTGGAAAAGAGATTCTTTCTATCAAAGCATAGTGGGAGGATAAGAACCCCTGTTCGCGTAGCGTCCCGAAGGGAAGATGTAGTTTGACGCACGGAGGAAAACTGCATCTGTGTTTTTAAGGGGGGGATAAAATCCGACTTCTTCGGACTTTAGTCCTTTGTTTCTTTTTCAATGTATAGCCTTACGGCTTCTCTGATTAACTCATTCATTGACCTCTCTTTTCGTTTACTTAGTTTTACTAATTCTTCATACTCTTGTTTAGAAAATCTTGCACTAAATCTACTCATAACATCATCGATATGTTATATTGATGTCATGGTAGCACAAGGATGAAAAACTCCAAAAAAACAAACGTGATGCCATACCTACCCTCACAATTGAAGATATGGGGTTGTGTTGAAAAGTCTTTTCAGAGCCATCAACACGTAAAATCTTCAAGGTTGGAAGGAAGGAAAGTGCCGCACAGCCCTGAGCTTGTCGAAGGGTCGAGGCGCTTCGGGCTGTCTTACCCTCGTCAACGTGTTTTACAAAAACACGAGACAACGTTACTCCGTGCGGCTTTTAGCCCAGGTCGTAACAACAGTCTAGAATCCTGGTTTTTCAAAGCCAGGAGAGTTCAAGCAGAACGAGAATGTCACCCCTTCGGGAAATTCAAAATTCAAAATTCGCTCGTTCAAACATTTTGAACCCCACGGATGAATCCGGGGGCTTCGATATAATGTTGCAAAGCATTTTTATCCCTCCATTAATAAAATCTTGGCGCAAGACCGTTACTCAAATTCAACTTAAATTAAAAATTCAAAGAATTTAAAATTTTTCAATTCAAAATTTCTTAATTATTTTTGAATTTTGAATTTTGAATTTTGAATTTGAGCGTGATTGCGCTCCGCGCACTGCCCTTTGGGCAATCGTGGGTCAGGATAATCAGCTGCTGATGCCCGTCTGAAAATGATGTCCGTCATGGTTATTGAGGTTAAGCTTACACGCTATCAAGCGAAAATGCGATTGAAGTGGCTCAAATAGTTAAGTTTTCTTGCCGCACATTGCTAACCCTGCTAAATATCCGGTTGTCCAAGCACTTTGGAAGTTAAAGCCGCCAGTGACACCATCGATATCCAAAATCTCTCCAGCAAAGTGAAGACCTGGAACTAACTTACTTTCCATTGTTTTAAAGTTGACTTCCTTGAGGGTAACACCGCCACAGGTGACAAATTCTTCCTTAAAAACTCCTTTGCCCTTGATTTGGTATTGTCCTTGGGTAAGTTCTTGCACCAACTGATTGAGTGTTTTATTGGATAATTCTGCCCAACGGTCTTCTGGAGTGATACCTGCACGAAAAATAATATACTGCCAGAGGCGGTGGGGTAAGTCAACGCCGCGATGCAATGCGATCGCCCGCTTCGCCCATTCATTTTTGACTGCTAACAATTTTTCCCGGACTTCTTCTGGCTTAAGATCGGGTAGCCAATTAATCAGTAAAGTTGCTTGATAATTGCTTGAATGCAACACTCTCGCAGCCCAAGCAGATAGTTTTAGCACAGCTGGACCACTGAAACCCCAATGGGTAATGAGCAATGGTCCGGTTTGCTCTAGTTGCGGCTTTCCTGATACGCTTAAGCGCAACCGCACAGAGTTGACACTCACACCAGCCAACTTCAAAACTTTTTCATCACGAATGTTGAAAGTAAATAAAGAGGGGACTGGTGGTTCAATTGTATGTCCCAACGCCTGAGCTATTTTATAACCTACAGGATTGCTACCCGTAGCAACGAGTAGGCGATCGCACTCCAAAGTTTCTCCCGACTTAAGAAGAATTTCAAACACAGTGCTGTGTTCAGAATCCTGCTTTTTAAGTATTGTCACTGAAGCAACAAATATCCCAGTACGTATTTCTACCCCAGTTGCTTTAGCTGTATTGATCAAACAGTTCACGATAGTTTCCGAATTATCAGTGATGGGAAACATCCTTCCATCAGCTTCGGTTTTCAGCGGTACTCCGTGAGCCGCAAACCAGGCTATTGTATCTTTAGCTTGAAAGCGAGTGAACGCACCTAGCAAAGCTTTCCCGCCTCTAGGATAATTTTGTACCAATTCTGATGGGTTAAAACAAGCTTGAGTAACATTGCAGCGTCCTCCGCCAGAAATACGGACTTTCGCCAGGACTTCACGACTGGCTTCGAGTATTGTAACTTTTGCGTGGGGGTTGGCTTCCGCTGCGGCGATCGCACCAAAAAAACCACCTGCGCCACCACCGACAACTATAACCCGTAGCGGTTTCACTTTTTTCCTTCTCCTCTCATTCCTTGGCGTCCTCCGTGTCCTTGGCGGTTCATTTTATAAAGAGGACTCCCATAGCTTATCTATTGTATTGCTAACTTAACGTGAGTTCTGGTGAACCTCTCCCACCCAACCTCCCTCTCCTACAAGGAGAGGGAGGAGCTAAGTAAAAATGGGATTTTTAAGCCTCTCCCCTTGTAGGGGAGAGGTTTGGAGAGGGGTCAAATCAGGATACATCGAACTCACGTTAACTTACTTTATGGTAGGGGTAAACATCTTTGATATTGGCATTGAAATACTTGCCATGTGATGGAGCACTCATTAAGCCTGCATAAACTGTAGCAGGAACGTCTTTATACTGATAGATTTCTCCCTTTTGAAACTCAATTTCCAGAACTTGATTTAACTCATCATATCCAACACTACGCAGATACTCTGACTCAACTGCTATTCGCTTATTAACTGTTTTCTGAAGTATAATCTCTCTAACTTCTTGAACAACTTCCGGCTGAACTGGTAACTCAAGAAACTTCTCAGCATAATCTAAAAATTGGTCGCTATGATACATATAAAATTGAAATTTATCGTTCCCAACTTCAGATATAATTTCTTGAATTAAATCAGGTCTTGGTTCCAGGGTTTCTCCCTTATACTTTAACCACCAATCTTCTTTATTATCATCTGTGACAAAGATGAGCGGTCTTTGTTGAGCTTTTGCATAATCTATTAATTGAAACCAAAGAATAACATCACCATAGCTTTTGGGAACAGGTTTATTAGCATCTTTGTATCCAGGGGGCTTGTGATACTGGAATCGTTTCTCAGCTTTTTGATAGTAAATATTTTCTAGTTCTTCTTCAGTGTAAGGCAGACCAACTTTACCCTCAAACAAATCAGATAGCTGTTCTCGTAGTTCGTCATATTCAAGATAATTCGGGTGATGGTCTTGACCTATCCTAATTTGAGATATCACTTTTTCTATGACTTGTTCAATATCTTCTAAAATTTCCTGAGTATTGATAAATGGATGCCGTTTGTATTCCTGAAAATCATTTCTTATGTCTTGAAGTTTTTCGTTTAAACTTTTCTCGATTCTTTCATATGCTTTCACATACCTTTCTATAACATAGACTCGATTCTTTTGGTACTCATAACCGACTTGATAAGGTATCCAAATTCTTTCTTGTAGCCGCGTCAGAATTTCAAAAAATCTGGCTCGCGTTTCTGGCGTATAACAGTAAATGTGTAATAAAACATTAGTATCAAAAGAAAAAATACAATTTTTCCAAATTTCAGATATTTCTTCAGCCGTCGGTTTATAATAGCCACGAAATAAATTTCGCATATCCAGTTTCTAAATTTACGATAATGGGAGTAGGCTGGAAAACATTCTTGCAAAGCAGAAAGTGCAAGGTCTTTTTTCTAGAATGTGGTTACAGCGTATTGATTCATCTATCTAGAGACTGACTTAGTTAAAATTTCAGTTTATCAAACTTCAGCTTGCTCAAAACCTTATTTTTACGTTGTGGCTAGTGCCCACCCGAAGGGTTTTGAGAATGGTGCTGTTGACCATTGACTTTTGACTCCTAACTAAATATAAGCTGAAATATCTTCACCGCAATCATCTGCTAGATAGGATAGGGCGCGAAAACGCAAACCCACAAGTTGTTCATAAAGTGGGTTGATTTTACACATCGGCGGGATGTGAACAATTTTCCGTCCAAAAAGGGTGACATCGCGCTCAAAGGGACATTGGGAAGGTATCATTTTGCACAAAAAGCGGGCTACTCTGGGATCGTGAATTTCCAGTTTGTCTAGCCAATCACGCATGGGGCGCAGTGCATCAACTTGGCGCTTTGTGAGAGGGACGGAAGGAGTCTGTAGTTGCTGTGGGTGTTCTATAGTGTGGCGCAGCGCTTTGAGTAATTCCTCTGGCTGTTCTAAGGCTGTGCACAATTGATGCAAAAGGTTGTCTTCACTAGAAGAATAAGTACCATCGGCGATCGCTACCATCACCGCTGTTCTTAAAAAATTTTCCGCTGCTGTTGTATTTTTACCCAACACCGCAGCTAATTCTTCTGGTTCAATTGGCTCTAATGACTCAAACTTGATATTCGGTGCCAATTCTTTGTCAGTGATGCTAGCAATTAATTGCTGTTCTTGCGCATCAAAGTTACCATCCGCCCAAGCAATAGCCAGTAATCCCCGCAGCCAAGCTGCAATTTGTTCGTTGCTATAAGGAGATTTAACAGCACCTTTCATAAACCCAAGTTTTAAGCTACCTTACTTTGATACTAAGCTTATCATTCGTAGTCAGGGCTGAAGCCCTTAACTTCAACGGACACGCCTTCAGACTGAAAGTCTGGGGCTAAAAATTTATTAGCAAAAATGTGGAAAATCGGAACGTTCTTCTGTTTAAAAACGTGTAATAGTATATGAAAATCAACCCGCGTCTAAGGGATTTACAGGTATGACTGACCCCGTAACAACCTTAACAGCTTTTGTGATCGCTAAATTCGCTTTCAAAAAGTTTTTCGAGTCCGGTGTCGGTAAGCTGGGGGAAAAGTTCACCGAAACAGCGCTTACCAAGATGGATGAACTGCGCCAGAAGATTTGGGATAAGTTACGCGGGAACCCTAGAGCCGAAAAAGCTTTACAGGAAACAGAAAAAGGCTCGGAGGAAGATTTGCAGCGACTGGCGATATATTTAGAAGATGAAATGAAAGATGATCCCGAATTTGCTGCGGAAATTCGAGCCATTGCTCATGAAATCAATATTAACCGGGTTCAAGATAATAGCAGCCAAACTCAGAATATTTACGGTGGTAAAGGTTATCAAACTAAAATGGGTGATAACAATACCAATCAGTTTGGGGATACCCATAACTATTATGGTACTCCGCCACAACCTTGACTAGAGTCGTCCGGAGGGGAACGGACAAAGAGAAATCCCGTTAGTTCTATTATCAACGAATTACCCCCTGAAACCCAGAATTGGCACGGGCGCATAGATGAACTTGCCCAAATGCAAGAATGGTTGCAAGCGGATAACGTGCGTTTAATTGGCATTACGGGGGCTGGTGGTTATGGCAAATCTTCCCTGGTTGCAAAAGTCTATGCAACTGCACAAAGCTTTGAAAAGAAAGTTTGGGCAAACTTTAGCCAAAATTACCCCTTTGCGCTTTGGGGACGCTGGTTATTGGAAAAGTTAGGCAAAGCAACACCTGAAAAAGAAGCAGATTTATTAACTGCCGTTTGTAATAATTTGCGAACAGGGCGCTATTTGCTGGTATTGGATAATTTAGAAACTCTGCTAGAAGCAAACGGAGAATGGCATGATAAAACTTACTATGACTTCTTGCTGCGGTGGTTGAGTAGCCACACTGAAAGTGTAATTTTAGTAACTAGCCGCGAACAACCTCAATTACCGCCCAATACCCTGAATTACTGCCGTTGGTTGCCATTGAAAGGACTTTCAACCGATGCTGGGGTAGCACTGCTAGAAGATTTAGATATTCAAGGTGCTGATCCAGAAATAAGAGAATTTGTCAAGCAAGCGGATGGACATCCTTTATTAATCAAGCTGGTGGCTGGAGTGTTGCACGCTGATGAAGGGGATGTGGTTGATATCAGCGCTTTGAGACAAAATATCTTTGAAATTCTGGGGTTACATCGATACGACTCACAAGCGAGTATTGGTAAGATTCTTGATGCCAGTATTGCCCGGTTAACGCCAAAGTTAGAACAACTATTATTTAACTTAAGCGTATATCGTCCCGCTTTTAACGCCACAGCCGCAGCCGCACTTTTACCAGAAGAAGAAGTGACACAAGCGGATTTGCGGGGATTGGTTAAACGTTCGCTATTACAAGAAAACAAACTAGAAAGCGGTTGGGTATTTGAGTTTCAGCCGTTAATTTTGGCTTATCTGAAACAGCAAGCGGGTGATTTAAGCAAAGTACATGAAAGAGCGATCGCCTACTATCAATCTATCGCTCAAGAATCTGGATGGACGATAGAAGATATCACAGCAGAACTAGAAATTTTTCATCACCACTGCGAACTCAAGCAGTATCGACAAGCCTATAACATTCTTTATTCTTGCTACAATTTTTTGGATTTGAGAGGATATTACACTACCATTATTGAACTATCTAGCCGACTGGAAAAGGAATGGCAACCCAGTAATCAAGATGAAAATAGGAAATTTGCAGGTGTTCTCACATCTTTGGGCAGTACTTACAAGTCCTTGGGACAATATCAACAGGCGATTGATTACCATCAACAGTCACTTGCTATTTTTCGTGAGATAGGCGATCGCACAGGTGAAGGTGGCTCACTATGCAATCTAGGAAATGCTTACAGTGACTTAGGACAATACCAACAGGCTATTGATTACTATCAGCAAGCATTGATAGTTTTAGGAGAAACTGGTCATCATGAATTTCTAACCAATTCTCTACACGGTTTGGGTAATACTTACCGTTCCTTGGGACAATATCAACAGGCAATTGACTACCATCAGCAGTCACTTGCTATTTATCTTGAGATAGGTGATCGCAAAAGTGAAGCTGCTTCTCTAACTAGTTTGGGTAGTACT
>NZ_CAWUDP010000090.1:0-40599 GCF_963920835.1 Scytonema sp. PCC 10023 | reverse complement strand
CCCCCTCATCCCCCTCATCCCCCTCATCCCCCTCATCCCCCTCATCCCCCTCATCTCCCCCTTCCCCTTCTCTCGTTGTACTCGTGCGAAACTTGAAACAACTACAAGCTGCACTGGAAGCGGGAATCCAAACACTCTACTGTGAATTTGAAGACCCCCGTGCTTACCGGGAAGCAGTCCGGATGGTACGTCAGGCAAAGAATGAAGATGGAAGAATCAAGAATGAAAATATTGCTTCCTCTTCAATCTTCTGTGCTGATTCTTCATCTCCCACTATCTGGGTTGCGCCTCCAAGAATTAGCAAACCAGGAGAAAACTGGATTTTGCAGCAAGTGCGTTCCTGTGAGGCGGATGGCTATTTGGTGCGGAACTATGACCAACTCCAGTTTTTTGCTAATGACCGTTGCATCGGGGATTTCTCTCTCAACGTTGCGAATGCCTTAACAGCAGACTACTTTAAGCATCAATTTGGCTTGGAACGCCTGACAGCGTCTTACGATTTGAACATCACCCAATTGCAAGACCTGCTGACAAGTTGCCCACCCCACTGGTTTGAGGTGACAATTCATCAACATATGCCCATGTTCCATATGGAACATTGTGTATTTTGTGCCTTCCTATCTCAAGGGACTGACTACACCAACTGCGGACGCCCTTGTGAAAAGCATTCTGTGAAATTGCGGGACAGAGTGGGAACAGAACATATCCTCCAAGCTGACGTCGGCTGCCGAAATACTGTATTTAATGGCACTGCGCAAACGGGAGCAGAATACGTACAGAACCTGATAGAGCTTGGTCTGCAACATTTGCGTATCGAATTTGTGAATGAAACCCCCGAAAAAGTGACACAAACGATACATAGCTATCAGCAACTATTGCGGGGCAAAATGACAGGCTCTCAACTCTGGCGAGAGTTAAAATTGCAAAATCAGCTTGGTGTGACTCGCGGTCCAATGGGAGTGAATACAAGTCGCTGATCAGGCGTAGAGAGTCAAACTCAAGACATCACACACAAAATATCCCTCATATTTCCGCAAGTGGATCTGTTTGTTGAGTTACGTTATTGTTTTGGGCATCTAGAATAGAAAATATATCTAAAGTATAATCAAGGGATATATCTAGAGCGGGATGCCAAAATTTATGAATTTGACATTTAACCTGGAGGCGGAATTTTATTTCCAACAAGGATTACGCCGGAACAAAGCAGCAAAGTTTGAAGCAGCAATAGCGAGTTTTGACAAAGCTCTTAGGTGTAAACCAGATTATCCGGAAGCCTTATCTCAAAAAGGCTTTGCTCTAGGTTCCTTGGGTCATCATGAAGATGCGATCGCTTGCTTTGACCAAAGCCTGAAATTACAATGGAATGGTTGCTGGGTTTGGCACAACCGGGGAATTGCGTTAGGCAAGTTAGAACGCTACCTTGAAGCAATTAACAGCTTTGACTGTGCCTTAGAGTTGAATCCAAATGCCGCTACTATCTGGCATAATCGCGGTATTACCTTGTGTGACTGGGGACAGTATGCAAAAGCAGTGAAGAGTTTTGAGCGCACTTTGTGGTTGCAACCAGATGCTTATTGGGCATGGAACAACAAAGGCAATGCTCTTAAACAGCTAGGATATTATAAAGAAGCTCTTGACAGCTACGACCGTGCTATTGAATTTGACCCTAATAATACGATGGCGTGGCAAAATCGAGGCATGAGTTTGCTCGAATGGGGGCGTTACGAAAAGGCGCTTGCAACCTTTGATCGAGTTATAGGAATTCAACCAAACCACGATAAAGCTTGGTTAAATCGGGCTATCGTTTTGGAAAAATTACGGCGTTATCCGGAAGCGATCGCTAGCTACAAACAAGCTGCCCAGTTACAACCATGCGATGATACCATCTGGTACAACAAAGCTCGTTGCTATGCTATGGAGAACAATATCGAAGAGGCAATTAACAACTTACAACGAGCAATTCTTTTGTGTCCAGATAAATATCTACAAATTCTTAAAGATAACTCCGAATTTGATAAAATCCGTAAGGATGAACGCTTTCAGGCTATCTTCCAAGAGCAAAATTATTAGCCTGTTGACAGTTGACACTTAACCGTCAACTGTCAATAACCCTATGACTCATTTTCTTAAGATTAACTTAATTACGAATTTTGAAGCACAACCACTTCTAAACTAGACCACCGTTCGCGCAATACTCCAGCAAGTGCGCGTAAACCCCATACTTCACCTTGACGATGACCGACGGCAATAGCAGCAATTTTCGTTTCTTGCACTGCTTGTTCAGCTGGTTGTCGTAACTGTCCGGTAATATAAACATTAGCACCACGGGTTGCTGCTTCACGCACGAGCAAGTCAGTCATTGCACCAACAACAGCAATTCGTGTCACTTCAGTGGGTTCTGGTGCACTGGCTTGCTCGTATCCACCAAATATTTGATTTACACAATTACATAAATGAGCAAAGCTTTGAGTCGGAACCTCTCCAATCATACCGATTGCTCTGCCGTCTTTCTCTCCCAGCACTTCTAAACCAGACATTCCCAAGACTTCCGCTAGACGGGAATTGAAAGAAAATGTCAAGCGCTCATCAAATGGTAAATGATAAGAAATGACGCTGATATCTGGTGCAAGTTGTTCTGGTTCAAGTTTCCAAGGACGATGTAGGAACAGCGCGTCTAAGTTTTGAGTTCTTACGCATTTGTGTAACTGCGCCGACGGTTCTAATAGCAACCCCAAACGTTTAACAGGACGTGTTGAAGGCAAATACACACCGCCTCTTTCCTCTTGAGAGTAGCGCTCAACAGCAAAGAATTGGTTGAGAAATTCTGCTATATCTTGTAAAAAAATTAAATTGCTTCCAGCCGTCATAAGTTGTGAATTGCGATGGTGAGGTTGCTACATTACTAAAACTTGCTTTAAATTCTGATAGATGGAGAACAATATACGTACGTACTAACTAGATGTTAGACTTTAAAAGTCAAAATCCCTGAAAAAGATGAAGCAAGATTGGAATGACTTTGCGCTCATATTAATCGATGTACAACAAGGTTGCTGGTCATCCCATACAGAAATAGCTTTCCCTAAATTTTCCACTAACTTAGCTTCTCTCCTTTCGTTTTGCAGAAAAAACGAAATAGAGGTGATTCACTTAAGAACAGAATATCAAGCAGATAAATCGGATTGGATGCCATTTGAAAAGCTTGGTATGCCTATGTCTTGCATTCAAGGCACTCAAGCTGTTGAATTCATGGATTTTGCCAATCCTGCCTTTAACGAAACCGTGATTACGAAAAATCGGATAGACGGCTTTACGCAACCAGAATTAGACCAAACTTTAAAGAGCAAGGCTAAGAAATTCTTGCTGTTATCTGGGTTAAACACTTCCGTTTGTGTACTTTTCACTGTCGCATCTGCTGTTCAAAAAGGATACTTAACTGCTCTTGTGGAGGATTGTTGTGCTGATTGGAGCTTCCAGGGTCATTCATTTACCTTTGCTGATTATGCGAACTATCTGTTCAAGACAACTTGCGTGTCTGATATTCAACACAACTACACTGCATGGTGTACCCTGATCAAGCAGTTAGGCTGAGAGTACACGTTGGCAGTGTCCAAGAAGACTTCCAGACGACTGCTAAGATTTGACTTACTAACTCCCAAAACCATCTGATAAAGTTTTTTCCCTAGAAAACATTGTGGAAGCTTATCGCTACATAGAGTCCAATCAGCAAAACGGCAAAATTATTGTAACGGTGTAGCCCACAAACTGCTGCCCTATCTGTATTTCTCATCCCCAGCTTGCAAAACCTCTGAGATTGGTTGAGCGCGATGGCATAAAGTGCCCGCCAAGGAGCGATCGCATTCTACCCGCCTATTGCCGAAGCCACCACCATAAAGATATTCCTGGTAAAATTCATGAAAAACCTCCGGGAGTGTGGAAACTTTGTACCTTTAGGTCAAGGAGGAAACACGACACGGAAACTTTAGTTTCCGTCACATATCTTTGAAATCCATTACCGCCTTGGGGTTACTAAATTCGGTGTACTTTTGTGATGTACTTTCAATGGGACAGTTACCATTTCAAATCGTTCGCCCTGTACGCATAATGGTTTTGCTCCGTAGAGCCTTCCCTTACGGGAGTAAAGTTAGCCTGGACAAAGTTATTGGTCGGTACTGTATTGAAGACACTGGCTTAACCCAATAAACCTGTTTAATCCTCAATTTCTAGAGCTACAGACTGGCTATGCCTAACGGCACGCTGCGCGAACGCATCCATAGGTAGGAACTTAAACACTCACCAATAACGTAGTACTTAAGGTACTGAGTCGGGTCAACTGTAGTCAAAGTCTTAGGCGCTTAAGCCCAGTGTCTTTAGACCTGGGTCGTTGACTGTAAATAGTAACCAGACTAATTCTAGATAACACCAGTTCTTGAGTGAAACTTAAATATAAATAGCTAATAGGGGTTAGCTATGAGCTTTATTAGGAGGATGGTCTTGGCAAGTAACATTCGAGAGCGCTTCAAAAACTTTAGAAGCAATGGTGCTGAACCAAACCAACTCCAGCAGCTACAAACAGAGTTGCTTGCAGAATCAACTTTAGACCTGTCATAGTTGGCTCCTGTGTCATCGCCACCTTTGGTTTACTTTCCAACAGTACAGCTGTGATTATTGGAGCCATGATTGTTGCACCTAGGAATTAGCGGTGTAGCGATTGGTTTTGCTTTCCGCGACATTTTGCAAAACTTCTTAGCAGGTATTTTAATCCTGCTGACAGAACCATTCCAAATTGATGACCAAATAGTCTTTAAAAACTTTGAGGGAACGGTAGAAAGTATTCAGACACGGGCTACAACAATCAGAACCTACGATGGTCGCCGAATTGTGATTCCTAACTCTGAGTTGTTCACTAATTCTGTCAAAGTAAACACCGCCTTTGAGAACCGCCGCTTGGAGTACGATATCGGCATCGGCTACGGGGACGACATCGACCAAGCCAAGCAGTTAATTCTCCAAGCGATCGATAGTGTAGACAGTGTATTGAAAGACCCAGTTTCTGAGGCGCTGGTGATGGATCTTGCCGAAAGTACTGTTAACATCCGCGCCCGATGGTGGATAAAGCCGCCACGACGAGCGGATGCTCTCAACTCACGGGATAAAGTAATTTCTGCAATCAAGAAAAAACTAGTCGAAAATGGTATCGACTTGCCCTTTCCAACACGGCAAATTTTATTCCACGACCAAACCGAGGAAACAGATGGCATTCGCTCTCAGCAACGTGAAGGCTGGCCACCAGGAAGTGGCAAAATCTCTTCATCTCGCCGCATTAGCGATTCTCTCAAGCTGCTTGCCCAAATGCGATCAGCAACACGATGACAATGGTAAACTAGATTCAAAAACTGCTAACGACCAAAAATGAGAATAAAACATAGTGCATATGTACTATCTTTAATCCCTAACAATTACCCCTTTATTTTGGCGAATAAAGACTCATACTGAGCAGCGACTGATTCGGGTAGCGGAAGTAAAAATTCACTTTTCTCTAAAACTTCAGAATTAACAAGTAACAAACTGCGTAATGATTCTTGGAAATCAGACGCAGCAATGTTTGTAGGAATTGGTGAATTCGTTTTGGTCAGCAAAGAAATTTGTTTAGCAATGCCACGGTTTAAACAAAAATCTATCCATTCATATAACACAGCTTGCCTATCTTGTCCCAAAGGATTTACCCATACATCTGCCCAAAGTGCTGTTCCTGACAGGGGAACAACTGCTGCAAGTTGCGGGTAGCGCCCAAGCACTCGCACTACATCGCTTGACCAACCAACTGCTAACCAAGTATCGCCAATAATCAGAGGTTCCAAATACCGAGTAGAATCGTAGAATTTTACCTGTTGATTTAATGAGTGCAGTTCCTTTTCCAAGTTTGGAATGTCTAAATTGTTTATGTTATAAGATTTTCCCAGCTTTTTTAAAACCAGACCAATCACTTCCCGTGGTTGATTCAAAAGAGAAATGCGCCCTTGCAGTTCATTTCGCCACAAATCGCTCCAATCTTTCGGTGTCCAACCTAATTTTTGGAACTTGTCTCGGCGATAAACCATCACCGTACTACCCCAACGGTAAGGAACAGCCCAAACTTTTCCTTGGGGATCAACTAGACCTTGGTCGTTACGTGTCACCAATTCCTGCCATTGTTTGGGTAAAGCAGACCACTGTTTTATCTTTGCCACTTCCAGGGGTTGTATGAGTTTCTTTTCAATGGCTAAGTCTATCCAGTAATCTCCCAGTGTTACTAGGTCAGGGAAGGTAGCTTTTTGGGATTGGGCAAATGGTAAGACGCGACGCCATCCTTGCTCATCGTTGGTATTTGGTTTCTCCTGCAAGGAGTGCAATTGTTCAAATAAATCCTGTAATTTCTCTACAGGAGCAAACTTTAACTGCACCTTTTGCTGCAAACCTTTGCTGAATTGATTAACCACCTGACCAGGGATAGAACCTTTTAACAGCTGCACATTTAGTGTCGCCTGTTTGTTGCCACCACACCCAACAAGCAGTTGTGAAAGCGCTACAGTACCTATACCTAGCAAAAAAGAACGTCGCTCCATTGATTTTGACTTTTAGAGTGGAAAAGCGTGATTTAGTAGCAGTTTCACCAAATCCAAGTGTAGCAAGAATGAAGCAAAACGTTGTGATTGCTTCTATCTTTGGGTGTCTCTTTTGTGATTAGGTTTTACTCCCAAACCGCCAGAAGAATACCTATTTTTTAACCGCACGAGGCAAGAGAGGACACAGAGAGAGGAGTAAATCACTATAGGTAATCTTAGACCACCGAAGGGAGTAGTTCCTTGTTGGCTTAAGTTATATCTTTAATTTTTATTTACAAAAAAATATTTAGTTCTGGTCAATACTAATGCAGCGGGCGTCGAAATAACAAAGGCACAAAAAAACTGCCAAACGATTACCCAATAAGTCTTATTTTCTTCAGATTTCCCTGCCTTCAGTCTCCGGTGCCTTCTTGCACTACTCAATCTAGCTAATTGTTAGAGTTTGTTGATAACTTGATTTTAAATTTTGTTTGTCAACTTGATACCAGTACAAATCATCAGTAAAATTTTACTTAAGTAATTATTTACAGAAACATTCCTGAGTGTTGAGTGTTCGGTATGTCATTTTTTGTTTTACAGTCTCTAGAGTAAAAGGCGCTCAGGAAAAGGTGTGACGCCGTAAATTTGTTTAGAGAGAAAAAAGAGCCTTTTTTTGTTGACTCTGCCAGATTTATCCGTGGGGATTTACTTAGAAATTACTTTAAGTGCAAGGCTTTGCGCTTCTTGTGACTTAGCATTGATGAAACATTAAGCACGAGTACTTATGAAAAGAAATCCAAAAAATTAATTTTTTTAAACACAAAGGTTTAGTAAGACTTCTAGAGAATGTGTAGATATGTTTCCAAATTCAGATTTAAGTATTGCATTTCAACAGAACATATCAAAAGTTAAAAAAATCATAAGTATAGTTAACCTCGCCAAGAGATTGAATACTATAGAGATAGATAAACGGATGAGGGTATTAAATGGAGCCATTACAAAAGCAGGTCCTGACTTTGAGTCAAAAACTGGATGCCCTCTACGAGGTGATTGGGCAGCTTGATAGTAAAGTTTCTCGAGCTTTATCAGAAGGCTGCTTAGTAAAAACACAAGAGGCTAACGATAACTTCTTGGAAAGCAGTGACACAAGGCGTTATCAGTTAAAAGGACAGATAAGTTTCAAGTCAGAGCTTGAACACAAGGATGTCATCGCAGATGGCATGTATTTAGACACTAATCTTCAAGGCGGAGATAGACATTTAACCCCAGAAATTCAAATCCAACGGCTGACAGCGCAATTAACAGCCGCATACAATCGCATTGCTGCTTTGGAAGAGCAATTACTGCTAAAAAGAATTCACTCTTAAGCAAAAAAACTTAGAAAGGCGTCAAAACTCAGAATGGGTTTCCATACCATTTTTTTTTATGAGTTGACTGTATGCTTGCTGACTTTACAAAAATGACATGGAAAATCCACCTCACGCGCGGGATATGGATTAATCTGCTGCTCTTAAAGGGGCTGTTATTAAGGAAAAAGAAAATTCTTTTAAAGCTGGTTAGATTCAGAATTGTAAGTTCGCAATTCTGAATTCTTTTGATATTGCTCTAATTGAGCTTCAATGGCTTCCAAAAGTTGATGTTGTTGCCAACCTCGGCTCAAATGAGCAGCTATACAAGCGCCTCCAGCACCAACACCTTCTTTCACAAAACCCTGCTCGTAAGCTCTAAGTTGCGGATAAAGGGAATTAGTAAAACTCAGCCCAGTCGCTAGTAACGGCGGAGTCACTCCGTCAGGAGTTATGCTGCTCCTACCCACTAGCTGGGCTAATTCTATTGTGCCACCCGTTGGGTCTTCTGCTACCCAACGGGTTGTTCCGATGACGACTTCTTTTGGTCGCCAAGATAAGGCGTAAGCTTGAGCAATGGCACACATCACAGCATAAACGGCAAGCATTTGTGTCCCACCGGCAAGCAAAACGCCACAACTGCGACTCAGAGCGATCGCCATCCCAGCGACTACAACTTGCATGGGATCGCCTACTGCAGCGACGAGTTCGAGGGGATCATGTGGGGGAGATGAGGAGGATGAGGAGGATGAGGGAGTGAGGGAGTGAGGGAGTGAGGGTTCGGAGGGGGATGAGGGAGAGACTCCGAATTTTGAATTTTGAATTTTGAATTTTGAATTCATTTGTTCCCCGCTCCTCATCCTCTCCAGCCCAGCTTGCACCACCGCCCACTTTTGCTCGTGATTGCAAACGGGGTGACTGCTGTTGACTTTTCCTCCTGCTGGTATGCCTAAGCCAGTTAAAATTGCGAGGGCGGTTGTCGTTCCTCCTACGACACACTCGCTTAAAATGAAGTACCCGTTTTCGGTTTTGCTACTTAGTCGTTCACCCCAAACCAGCCCTTGTTTGAACAAGTGGTGTACCGTTGCTAGTTCCATAGCAGCACCTTGACTCAAACAGTGAGCGCTATAGCCACCTAAATCAATCGCTGGGACAGCAGGGGGCTGAGGTAAACCAGCATTGAATAAATAAACCGGAATATTTAGCGCCTCAACCACGGCGCGGGAAATGAGGACGGGGGAAGCTCCAGCCGCTAATGGTGGTAAAGGATACTTCGGCTTATGTACAGAACCGTAGTATAAAAATTCAGCATCTGCACAAGCCGTGTATTTCCTATCTTCTGGAGTGCGACCTGCTGCGGAAATTCCTGGAATCAAACCAGTTTCGGTAAATCCTAAAACACAGGCAAATACGGGTAAACAACCGCGATACTTAGCTGTCCATTGCTGAGCCTGTTTAGTCTGAGTATAAATGCGAATAAAGTCATTAGTCATTAGTCATTAGTCATTAGTCATTGGTTAAGAATTATTCAAATAATGACAAATGACCGAAACAATTTTATTTTGAATGAGCGAATGAGCGAATTCCCCTAAGGGGTAACTATTCTTCATAATCCATGATCACTTGCACCCAGCGTGGAGGGCGAGGGATGGGGTTGCCTAGGCGATCCAACAGCAGCCATGCTGCTATATGTACCGTGAATAGGTAGATAAAGTTGTTGACAAGAATTAAGGCGATCGCCCCAACTTGAATAAAAAATACGCTGGGATTCGCCAAAATGCCTAGTCCGAGGAATAACCACTCGATAAAATTCGTCGCCTGGTTAATGATGTAAATCCAAAGGTCTTCGTTAGAGAGTACCGACATCAACCACACCCGAAAAAAGTCTCCTATGGTGCCAAGCAGCGCCCCCAAGGTGATGGAAACAATCCAAGGAACACGTCGGTTCCATGTTGCTCCCAAAAGTACGCCCATGAAGGCAAAGGGCATGACAAACAGCAAACTCCGGACTGGTCCCATCAGCACCGAAAGCAGCAACCCGGATGTCACTGCTGCCATCCATGCTGCTCGTTTGCCCCAACGAAGGTACACCAGAGCGATCGGCACGGGGAAAAATATCCGTAACAGAGGTCCTAAAGGAAAGTAAAAATTAATAAACCAGATTAAGCTAGCGGTGCTAGCTAAAAACGCCGTTTCCACGATTCTCAACGGCGCTTCCAGTTTCATTGAGGTCTTGTTAAAGTCTTTTGTTTGCCTAACCATTCATTTACTCGGGGGTTGAAATCAGAAGAACACAGAACTCAGTTATCAATTCACTGTTGACTGTTGACTGTAGAGAGTTCTGAGTTCTTTTTTGAGAAGACTGTTAAACTATCATTCTTTCTAAGGCTGACAAATCGGGAATACAAATTACGTCCTGCTCCCGTTTAATCAAGCCTTTTTTTTCCAGCCTTGTCAATACTCGTGTGACTGTTTCTCGTGCCAGTCCACTCAAACTACTCAATTCCCGGTGAGGTAAATTGGGAATTTTGGTTCCCCCTTCCCCTTTCTTTCCCTGTCCCTCGGCTAAAAACAATAACGTGTCTGCTACCCGCGACTGACTGTCAGATTCCCTTAACCGCAATCGCCGATTTACTTGCCGTAACCGACGTGCCATCAGTTGCGCCAATCGGACTCCCGCCATTGGTTCTGTTTGAAGTAACTTGAGAAAATCTTGTGCTGGCATACTACCAATCACTGTGGTAGTCAGGGTAATGACATCGGTGGAACGAGGCACTTCATCAAGAGCTGCCATTTCACCAAACAATTCTCCCTTGCCGAGAATATTTAGCGTTACTTCTTTGCCTTCGAGATTGTAAGTACGTATTTTTACCCATCCTTCTACAATAAAATATACGGATCCCCCCCAGTCATTCTCCAACAAAATCACTTGATTAGCTGGGTGAGTGCGGCTTACTAAATGGGTAAGAGCCTGCTCTACAACGGTTTCTGGTAAGCCTTGAAAAAACGGTGCTAAGTGCATCAGAGGATTGGTAGTTGCTTGTACGCTATACCGGTCTTCCATTACGAGATTTTTCTAATATAAGCTGCAATATACAAAAAAATAACAGTACCTTTATTAGCCTAAGCTATCAAAGTACAGCCACTAGAATCTAAAAATAGACTATGTTACACAATAAAGCGAGCCAAGCGTTTTTTATAAAAAGTATTAAGTTACAGCTTAAAATTTGGCTAAAGTTTTGCAACAAAGGGTGTACGGCTTGCAGTTCCGTGGTTGGGGAATAGCAGCAGTATCACTAACCCCTGCCCTACCGCTTGGGGCTTGTAAGAGACAAGTATAGCCGTGTGTGACTAGCAAGCGTGAGCCTAATTCTGGCACAGACTTCCGAATACTTCCCCAGAAAAAGTATTCTGTAGGGTGGGCAATGCTCAGCAAAACCCAGATATAACCCAGATATAGTAGGCATTGCCCACCCTAGGTGTATTTCTGACTCCTGACTCCTGAATTCTTCTTAGTAAAGATTACTACTTAAAACTATAAACCAATTAAATTAATAATACTCATCGAATTCTCCGCGAGATACTCTACCGAGCGCGTTCGCGCAGCGTCACGAAGTGAAGCAGGTAGGGGAGGGATAGCGGGTCAAATTTGACCCCTCGATGGGGTTAAATTTGACAGCCTCCGAGTTGACAGCACGATTAATCCCGTGCTTCGCTGTATCAATTGGACTTTGCTAGCAGCGAATTGTCCTAGACGCTTCCAGTCCGCATTGCTGATAGAAACTTGTTTGTCGGTATCACCAGAAACCCAGCCACGGTAGGTCTTGCCAGCTTTTACCGCCTCAACGTAATCGCCTTTTCTAAATCCGTGGCGCGTCACTGTGCCGCCATACTTGCGCCGCACTCCACCCTTACTTGGAACCATGAGATGAAGTTGGCGACGCGATATTGGAGGACGACGGATTACAGCGAATGGCGCAGGAGTTACAGTCACTTCACCAATCCATCCTTGAGAATTGCGGCTAGTGACACCGTAACGAATAAATGTACTACAGGCTAAAGCAACACCATCCACTGGGTGAGTTGCTGGAATTGCGTCACCCTTAGAATGTTTCTGTTTGTGCAATCCTAGTTGTGTACGGATATTGGCTGTTTGCCACCCTTCAACCTGTTTAACCTTTCCGTAGTCTTCAAAATTTTCTAATTGCCACTTCTGCCCGACCATTACCGGACTAAAACCTTTGTCGCCACGCGCTTTAACTATTTCGTAAACAACGGTTGTAACTGGGTAAATCAGTGATAGCTCGTCAAGTACGCGCAATTCAAGTTCGCGGTTAGCCCGAATGCTAGGAGGTACTTTGCGTTGACGGCGGTTGTCAAACCGTTTTTGACGATGAGCGCGTTTGTTGTAAGACAGTTTGCAGTTAATCCGGCGATCTCTACGCCCACGTCGCATCATGCGACGCTGCTCCATGCGTTCCCGCACGGTCTTAAATGGCAGTTGCAGATGAGCTAACCACAAGGTGAACTTGGCTGATTGCACGCCAACGCCAGTGTAGTGCTTTCCTGGGTCAATACCAACCGCAATTGGTTGTATGTTGGTTGTCCTAGGGCATTTAATTAATTGAATTTGAAAGATACCAAGGTCGTTGTGGACAACTTTAGCTTTTCCTTGTTCGAGCCAACGTCTTGCACGACTTGCTTTGGTTGGCATTAATGGTTTACCTGACGGTGTTAGAACCGGAACACGATGCATGGAGATAATCCTTTCGTGTGAAGTTTGTAGTCCCTTAACTCACCTACTCTCAGATGTCTTGGTGAGACCAGTGCTGTTCGCGTTCGCGTAGCGTGCGCTTTGCGCTCAGCGTGCCCGAATGGCTTAGGAGGGTCTCCCGACCTAGGCAACTGGCGTTCGCGTAGCGTGCCGAAGGCATACCCGTAAGGGCTCTCCCAACGCCCCAAATAAGAGGGCTTACATGAAATCCGAACTAGGGAAGTGTCCGGAGGTGTTAACCGAGAATAGGCGATAGCGAGCTATTCAACACTTGCGTTGCAAGACTTATCTCTTACAATCCCCACCGTCTTACGGTGGGGTAGTTGAAAGTAATTAATTTTTGCTAATCTATAATTTTTACCTGTTTTCGGTAAGCCACGATCGGCTATTTCCTGCGGCAAAGACTGTCCACTCCTACAGGAAGCCGCGATGCATTATGTAGATCAAGGTTTATTGACAAATTTAATTGACAAATATAGCAGTTCTTCTTTGGATGAAGTACAAGTTCGTAGTCATCGCTGTCTTCGATTAAAGAACTAGGGTATATTGCACTCAATTGCAAATCGCCATAATATTGCTGGACGCCCACATGATGCATAACGAATAGTTGCAACCGTTGAAAAATTTCTATAATCACCTGACTTAAAGTTCTAGATAAGGTAAATTAACGTGACTTCTCGCGCAGCAGAAACTCAACAACTGATCGCAGATATTGACCGCTTAATAACCAACAAGCGCCTGTCTAGGTTTCTCTCCACTCAAGCCTCAGAACCACGACAGGTTTTAGAACGAATTCGCGATTTCTTAGTCAGTTTATCGGAAAATGATGCCCAAACCCAGCCACAACAATCGCCTCTAGTGGCAAAATTTGTTGAACACGGTTCTTACCAGTCCTTACCACAGCAGAATGAAAAGCAAGAGGAAGGTTCTTATGTTGTGGCGGGACAAGAAAGCAACCCATTGGCGGCAGTGCTTGCGCCTTTGCAAGAAGAAATAAAAACACTGTTGCAAGAACGGGCAAATCTTGTAGAGGAAATCAGGCAATTAGAACAAAAGCGACTACATAACTACTCTCTAGCACAGCAATTAGCGAATCAGGAGCAGATAATTTCAGAATTTTTGCAGGTTCTCAGCAGTCGTGTTGTGCCTAATTCAACACCACAACTTGCGGAAACTACAACAAGTTCTGAAATGCCGCAGTTTTTCAAAATTGATACTGCTCCTTCTTTGTTTGCAAGTCATGAGGATTATACAGAACCTGCAACCGCTTCGACTCCACCCGATCAAATGGAGCATTTGTCAAGACTTGCTAGGGATCTGGATCAAAAGTTACTCGCTCTCGATGGAACTGTGAATGTTGTCTTTGAGGCATTACAGCGCAATATTCACACTTATCACGAGTCCTTGTCTCAAGCATTGGCAAGAATGCACAGCACAGGAGTGCAAGGCGAACAGTTGTTAGCAAGCTTTATCAGTAATTTGACGCTGCAGTTGCAGCAACCAGCTTTGATCAATCAACCATCAAAGGATTTAAAAGATGAAACGCCAGCAGAATCTCAGGAGTTAGCTTCAGAGTTAGTTGAATTTCAACAAGCAGAAGCTTCATCCTCACTCACGCAAAATCAATCTGTAAGCTTGGAAGCACAAGAGATTGGTAGTACATCTGATTTGGATGCAGTATTTCAGCACACGCAAGACGAGCAGAACTCTACTATAGAGACTGCTCCTAATACGAGTGGCATACAGCGACTGAGTTCCGGGTTAATTCCTGATGAAGTAGACCAACTTTACGCCAGTTTGTTTGGTGTTGAGGTAACAAATGACACGGATAAGTTATCTGCTACCAATAATGAAGTTATAAATATAAATGAGATAAATGAGATAAATGAGATCTTTGAGCCAACAGTAACCTCATCTGAGACAGATGTGGCAACAGAGACTACGGATAGATTATCTGCGCCTGCCTCTACTGAGATCAATGAGTTATTTGAAGAGCCAACGATAACGCTACCTGGTGTGACAAGGGATCAACAGACGGATGTCACTGATAAATTATCTGCGTCTGTCACCAACGATAATGAAGTTACAAATATTACAAGTGCTCGATTTGAACCAACAGTAACCCCACTGCCAACAAATGAGGTTACAGATGTAACAGATGTGGCAGCGGAGGTTACAGATGCCACAAATCAGTTATTTATCGAACCAACAGTAAACTCGCCTGCTGACAACGCACCAGCAACTGCAACTGATCAACTGCCATCAGAAAGTTTCCTGTATGAGGTCACTTTTGAGGCACCGGAAATGACAACGCATGAAGCCAGGGATATCACAGATGAGTTATCTGAAAATGTCACAACTCCTTCTTCGGTGTCTAATCTCTCTGAAACTCCATTAGAAGCTGGAACCAATCAAGAAAAGGCTGTCAATGCTGCTGTTGAGCTTCCCGATCCTTGGTTGGAGGAACCCCAAGCAGGTCTTTTGGAACGAAGTAGCAATGACGCTAAAGATACACAAGATGTTCTATTAGAACCGACAGAACAATCCTCCACACCTCAGGAAAATACATTTGCAGAGTTACCGCCTGGGGATGATCGCGATCGCCTACCGTCTCCGGATGACTCAGTCGGAGAAAAGCGCCATCGCCCTCAGGTTGTTTCTTTGGCAAGCAGTACCAGCTCAGTTAGTCCAGCAAGTGAAGATACAATTACAGTGCTGAGTGAGCTACTGCTTGCTATAAGTGATGCCGAACAGTTGCTTGAAGTGCCATCTTCTGCTGAAGGACTAACCACAACTCCAGCTACTTCAGAAGTTGTAGAAACTCCTACACAGACAACTTCACGCGAAACTTCAGAAGTCGAGATTCAAAATCCTGAACTAGAGCAGTCTTCAAATAATGACATTCCCGCTTCGCCACAGGAAAATTTGCTATTTCAAGAAGAACAATCTACAGAAATGGTTGATCTTTCCTTGGAAGAAGCGCAGTTGCAGCAATTGGAACAGGATTTAGCCAGTTTTGATGGGGAAATAAATGCTCTGTTGCAGCCCTTAACTCAACCAGAAAATCAAGAAAATCCACCTGAGAGCCTATCTCCCTTACCACAGCAAGCAGAAACTGAGTCAGATCCAAGCACAACAGGAGCGCAGGTAGCGGAAATTGAAAAAAAAAGTATAGTGAAAGAAACAGTTGATGGTTCTTCTGTTTCAATTTCTCATTCAACCAACGATACAGACGTTCCACAGGAACAAAATACTCCTAAATCTGTTTGGTATTTAGGAATCGATTTGGGGACAACTGGAATTTCTGCTGCTCTGTTAAATCGCTCCACAAGTGAGGTGTATCCTCTATATTGGTCAGCCGAAACCCAACCGGAAGCAACTTCTGTAAAAAGGTCGTTTCGTTTACCAGCAGAAGTTTATTTGCCAACGGCTTCTATGACTGCTGGGGAAATAGAAAGCAAAGAAGCACAAGAGCAAACAGCACCAGCGGCTGTGGCTGAAGAAAAAGTCCCTGAGGATATAGCGACGGGTTCTACACCACCTGAGTCGGCTGCAGTTCCCACGCAAAACTTATTTTCGGCGCAGTTGAAGCCTTATCTGCAAGTTGCTCTACCTTACAAGAGCGATCGCTCTTATTGGGAACCAGTTTTGCAATTAAACGAATTTTCCACGGTTCCATTAGTTTGGGTTGTGCGATCGCTCTCAAAATTGCTGTTAACATTTACGTCGGATCGCAGTAGCACAACTTTGGGTTTAACTGCAGCTGCTGTTGGTCTAAACCAAGAAACTTTCCAAAGTATCATCAGCAATATTACAGGTGTTATTTGCACTTGTCCATCCAACTGGTCGGAACAATATCGCTTCAACATCCGTGAAGCTTTACTCATTAGCAAATTAGTGCAGCATCCACAACAAGTCTTTTTTGTGGAGGAAGGAATTGCCTGTTTGCTTTGCGAACTCGATGGTGCTGAAGGTGAAATCGTCAAAATTAGAGGTCGTCAAGGTTCTCGTCCTGCAAGAAGTAGCGATCGCCCTTTAGTTGGCAATACCCTCGTGATCAATATTGGTGCTAGTGCAACAGAAATGGCGCTGGTAGATTTGCCAGAAAATCTGGAAGACCTCAGCCACACTAATTTCATGCTCCACGGTTTTGCTTATGCTGGCAAGGGATTAGAGCAAGACATTATCTGTCAACTGCTCTTCCCATCAAAATGGCGACAATCACGTATGCCTATGCAAGAAGATAACAAAACTGTTACCAGTAATCCTTCGCATTGGCAACCAGCAATTCCTGGTTTGGATCAGATGCGCTTTTCTGGTTTGGGGTTGGAAGAATTGAAGCTGCCTCGACCTGGGGAAGCTGATATAATCGAGCGCATTCGCCTACAGCAGCGGTTGGAAAGTTCTCTTTTAGGAAAGGCAGTTATAGATTCAGCGATCGCCCTCAAGCTGATTTTGCAACATCAAGAATCTTTCACCCTAGAACTGGCAGATCAGCGATGGGTGTTGCAGCGACGAGACTTAGAAAGCCAGGTGTTTGTCCCGTTTGTGCGCCGCCTCAACCGAGAACTCAACAAGTTACTGGTTGCTAAAGGCATACCCACAGAAGCAATCAATCAAGCTATCTTAACAGGCGGGGTTGCTTCCTTAGGAGCGGTGAGTCGTTGGCTGCGACAAAAACTGCCCAACGCCAAAATTATCCAAGATGTGTATCTCGGTGAAAATGGCTCTCCCTCTTGCAGTCGGGTTGCATATGGTTTAGCGGTGCTTCCTTTGCATCCTCAGGTGGTAGAAGTTCCCAGACAGCAGTACACCGACTATTTCCTGTTCACGGAATTGCTGCGAATCTTGCCAAAGCGAGCCATATCCTTTGGCGAAGTACTCGAGTTATTTGAGAATCGTGGGATTAACACCCGCAGCTGTCAACAACGCCTGCTGGCTTTTTTGGAAGGTGAGTTACCCCCTGGTTTGATCCCCACCAGCCTAGATGCCATCAGCCTCACCCAAGCTTCATCTGAAAATTCTGATTATAAGGCAATGAGCGTTGCACCACTTTTTGAAAAACAAGGAAATCTCACCTATCGCCCTAATGTCGAACAACTGCGAGCTGTTGCTCGTTATCTTGATTGCCTAAAAGCGAGTATTCAGCAATCTCTAGAGGAACCTTATACGGTTAATTTCGCCTTGGGGGTTGTTGATTAGAAATACAGCAGCAATATTGGCGTCAGTCGTCAGAAGTCAGAAGTAAAATTTGCTCTATATCTAGTGGTCCATCGCATTTGTTTTGAGGGATTCGTAGTGAGCGCTCTTTGCACTCTCGAAGTTTAGGACGCGCATTCCTTACTACGAACTTATACAACCATCAGAATTAATGCGATGAACCACTAGTTTATAGACATCAGAACTGTACCTCACTTACTTGCAAGCTGCTGTATTTAAAACTTTTTTCTTCCCTTCTGCACCCCGTAGGAGGCAACATGCCTTGCCCTAAGGGCGATTCACTACCAAGCTCAGACGTGACTAGGGGCAACTTCCCCGTGACCCCCTTTCTACAAGGGTAATCCCAGAGACGCTGCCCCTAGCAATTGATAAAAATGTTGTGTTAATCGTATTGACTCAGCTTTACTCAGCAGTTGCTAGTTCGGTGCTACCGCGTGTACGACGCTTTGTGATGCTGTTGTACAACATCAGCCCAATGGCTTTAATGAGATTCCCTTCCAATTCTTGGAACATCTTCATGTTCATGCCAAAGGCGGCGTTTGCTTCATCGACAATGCGATCGCCTGTAGCATCATCTATTGGCAGTTCATCCAAAGCTTGACGGTATTTGACTTTAAACGCCTTTTCATCAGCAATATCATCAAATTCATAGAAGGCGAGACCTTGTCCATCAGAAAGGTTCATCGCAGTTTGGGCAATGCCTTTGAGAATTTGCCCACCAGATAAATCTCCCAGGTATCGGGTGTAGGAATGGGCAACTAACAACTCAGGTTCTTTTTCAGACACTTCCCGGATGCGCTGTACGTATGCTGCCCCCGCCGCAGAGAGTTTGATTTCCTCCCGCCAGTTTACACCGTAGTAATAACTTAGGTCTTGCTCTAGGCTGTGCTTGCGGTGGAGTTCTGCAAAATTAATTTTTGAAACAATCGGATGATTGCGGTGCTTCTCCATCTCCTCTTCCATCGCTAAATAGGCGAAGTAAAGGTTAGCCACCAGCTTACGATAAGAGTTTTTTTCTACGACTCCTTTTAAAAAACACTTGACAAAACCAACATTTTCTGCCATTGTGTGGGCTTTTTTCGTCCCTACACGTAATTTTGTTGCTAAATTACTGCTCATGCTAAATTGCTCGACTTTAAAAGGTCAACTGCTGGAGTTCTAATTTACGAACGGCTACAAAAGCCACTAAAACGTTACAGTAAAACCATTTGATGAGAATTTCTATTAATATTTTTTAAGTTTAGAATACCAGATTGGGCGCTAACGACTAGTGCGCTTTCAATACAGGTGTTTTGCAATGATTTGTGAGACAAGATGAGGGAGTGAGGGAGATGAGGGAGGGAGTGAGGGAGTGAGGGAGGGAGGAAGTGAGGGAGATGAGGGAGATGAGGGAGATGAGGGAGATGAGGGAGTGAGGGAGATGAGGAAGAGACTCCTAATTTTGAATTTTGAATTTTGAATTTTGAATTGATTTCTCCCCTCTCCTCCTTATCCCCTTGAGGCGGAGTTGACAACTCCCTTTAGTATAAATACGTATTTTACAAAATCTTTACAAAAGACTGAAAAGACTTATAAGTAATTTTGCTGAAAGGATAGAAGAATCAAAGTAAGTTGTAGGAAGAAAAAATAGCAAAATGTCCCGATTAAAAGGTACTCAGTAGGAATTGTTCAATAAAGTTTAAAGTGTTATTCTCCAGTTTAATTATGTGGAGCTTTTTTTATTATGGTTTCATATATAACTCCGACTCAAGGTAGCATTCCTGGGAGTTCTGATTCTGAAGTTGAGAAATTGGAAAAGAAGGTCAATGAAGCTAGTTTTGGGCTTAACTTGATATCGCTTCCAGCAACACCCCTATTTGGCACAGATGGTATTCGGGGACGAGTAGGAGAATTGCTGAGTGCGCCTTTGGCATTACAAGTGGGCTTTTGGGCAGGTACTGTTTTGCGTAGCCATGTTTCAAACCCAGGACCAGTTATCCTTGGACAAGACTCCAGAAACTCCAGCGATATGCTAGCGATGTCCTTGAGTGCAGGGTTAACAGCAGCAGGGTTAGAAGTTTGGTATTTGGGACTATGTCCTACTCCCTGCGTTGCATATCTCACCAGCGTCACCGATGCCATCGGCGGAGTGATGATTTCTGCTAGCCACAACCCGCCAGAAGACAACGGCATTAAAATTTTTGGCGCAAATGGGATGAAACTATCCCAAGGGTTGCAAACAGAAATAGAAGCTGGACTGCGTGGTGTGGGTTCTGCTGACTGTAGTAATTGCGGACGGCATTACTCGCGTTTGGACTTAGTAGAAAATTATGTTGAGGCGTTGAAAAAACCCCTGCACGGTGCCATGAATTTTCAGGGCATGAAAATTGTTCTAGATTTGGCATGGGGAGCAGTCGTTGGTTTAGCACCATCCGTATTTACGGAGATGGGGGCAGAAGTCATCTGCTTGCATAACGAACCGGATGGCGATCGCATCAATGTCAACTGCGGTTCAACTCATCTGGAAATTCTGCAAGCAACGGTACAAGAACACAATGCTGACTTGGGCTTTGCCTTTGATGGCGACGCTGATCGCGTTTTAGCTGTAGATAACACCGGTAGACCAGTCAATGGAGATTATATCCTCTATTTGTGGGGACGCAGCTTGCAACAAAACCAAGAACTGCCCCATAATCTGATTGTTTCCACTGTCATGGCAAACTTAGGTTTGGAAAGGGCTTGGAAGCAAATCGGTGGTCAATTTATTCGTACAGCAGTAGGTGATCAGTACGTTCAGGCGGAAATGCTGGGAACTGGAGGAATGCTAGGCGGTGAACAATCTGGTCACATTCTTTGCCGTCACTATGGTATTACTGGAGATGGCTTGTTAACAGCCTTACATTTAGCAGCTTTGGTACAAAGGGCAGGTGTTCCTTTATCAGAATTGATGGATCAAAGCTTTCAAACGTATCCGCAACTGTTGCGCAACGTGCGAGTCGAAGACAGATGCAAGCGTTTGCGATGGAAAGACTGCCAACCTTTGCAACAGGCGATCGCCCGCGCCGAAGCAGCAATGGGAGATTCTGGCAGAGTTTTAGTTCGTGCCTCCGGGACAGAACCACTCATCCGAGTTATGGTAGAAGCCGAAGCAGCCGAACTTGTTCATTACTGGACAAATGAATTAGTGACGCAAGTCCAGCAACACATAGCAGCTTAAAAATAATCCCTCATTAGATATATTTAACTAGTTAATTCTCACTTGCAGTCAAGAAACTCTGCAAGTCAAGAACGAAGCCCGCCGACGCGGGCTTCGTTCTTTTACTCATATGCCAGCATCACCAAGTTGAGCAATCTCTTGGTTCAAGCTGTCCAGTTCTTTCTGTGTCATACTCAACCTCAAGACTGACACTAACTCTCTGGCTACTTGTCTGTCCTTACGCGCAATCCACAGCGCAATCTGCCCTGCTTTACTTCCTGGAACATCACTTAATATAGCTATACTTTTTGTTCTAATAATTAATCTAGTTACGAACCAAATGACTTGCAGCTCAACCGAGAAAATTTCGTTAATGGGTATTTGCACTTCTTTTATGGGTGACTTGAACACACCCATAAGACCATCTTTTACTTGAAATTCAAGGATCAGTCCGGCTTCATTTGCTTTAGCTATGCCGTTGGCTTCAGCAAAACCTTGGTATACATTTGCGATTGAGAACGGAAGACTAATAAATTGCGGCATGATTAACCTAAATTGTAATTTAAATTTGGTAAGGATAAAGAAGCATAACCTTTTAGCTGAGTTCTGCTTTGATTATCTTTCAAGTCTAAACCTGTAATTTAGATTGGAACTGGTTTAGCGCCTTGTTAGATTGCGTTCAGTAATTCAGTAAATCTCAGCATATAGTGCTATTAACGAATTTCCAAACTCCTTTAGAATAACTTCCACATTCTGTATGTAATTAGCAAATAACATTTAGTAAATAAGTGAATATACTTAAATAGCTTTATAAATAAAACAAACTTACGCAAAAATGTCGAAAAGCTTAATTTATCAAATTGCCAAGACGCCTTAGACGCGCAGCGGCGTGCCGTAGGCTAGAACGCCAAGAATTTGTAGAGTGTGCGTAAGTCCTATAAAAATAATAGTCACTCTAATAGAAAGGGGAGAGGCAAGTGTAGCTATTGTAAAGGCAGCATAGCTACAGGGTGTAATGCCTATAAAAACTTTTTTGTCAGTTTCTAACTGCCTAGTTATTTGTGCTGTGCTGTACTATAGACTTCCAGCCCTCAAAGGTATAGGGGGAATATTGCTTGACACACTGCCTTTCTAAAAGCACAAATATTGTAAAATTTATATAAAAATTTTCTAATTAAATTTAAAGTTTTAAGGGTAAGATTTTATTAATATAAGCATCTGCACTGTACAAACGTCATCTTTGCGTCTGTACTCATATCCAGGTTTTAGAAAATTTTGATAGTCCTCATCCGCTCAAAAAGTTGTATATTAGCGTAGCGGCTCATGCTTGTTTTTGTCATACCCCTCAAAAGCCCGCAAGCTTCCAAATCTTGGGAGCTTGTAACCAAGTTATTTGAAAGAACCATTAAATCAATTTGCAATCAGACTTCATCAGACTATAGGGTGATTGTTGTTTGCCATGAGCGACCACGGGTGGAATTTCATCATCCCTACGTTAGATATATTGAAGTTGATTTTCCACCAGCAAACGAGTCTGACGCCTTTTCTAAAGGACATACTGACAAAGGACGAAAAATTCTCAAGGGATTAATTCATGCTCAAGAATTTTCTCCAACTTATACTATGACAGTTGATGCTGATGATTGTGTCAGCAAGTATTTAGCAGAATTTGTCAGTCAAAATAGTAATTGTAATGGTTGGTTTATCAATAAAGGTTATAAGTATCAAGACGGCAGTGATTTTGTATATGTTAAAAGAAGAAATTTTTATAAAATTTGTGGAAGTTGCAATATTCTCAGGTATGACTTGAATAATCTACCTCAGAATCCAGAGTACAACCGTGGTTATGGTTACTATAAATTCTATGTTGACCACGAGAAAGTCAGAGAAACTTTAGCTAAAAATGGGAATCACCTCCAGCAATTACCATTTCCAGGTGCCGTTTATATTGTTGCCACCGGAGAAAATCTTTATTACGGAACAACCAAGCTAACATTTAATATATTCAATCGTAAAGGCTTGAATCAATCAATTCGCGAAGAATTTAATTTATATCCATTGAATAAAAATTTAGTGAGAACAGAACCGCTATATTCAAGATAATCTGTAACAATAAAGCGATCGCTCACAACTTAACGGGCATATTTACCGACGAAAGAACCCAGAACTCACCGAATGAAAATGAGCAGGGAGGTTTAAAATCGAGATCTCATTCTGATTCCCAGCTGCGTGTATAGCGCCCCTAAATTCAATTAGGGAGGGAGAAACGAATTCTTTCCTTACTCAATCCCCCAAATTTCTATCTGGGGATATTCTGCGTTCTGCATTCTGTATTCTTCTTAAAGCGCCGCCATGCTGACAGCAAAGCTAAAATCCAAGAAATACAAAAAAGCCAAAAAACAGCAGCAAAAGGAAACTCCAACCCTTAGCCTCAAAGAACGTTTAGCCCAGAAGCGCAAATCTGCACAAGCACGGAAAGAATTCACCAATTTTTTAATCCCCGTTATTGTTGGCGGTATCTTCTTTGGCATTCTCATGGCTTTTGTCGGTGGAATTAAGGCAGCAGTCCCAGGTTTATTGGGAATTATTACTATTGCTTTGTCCTACAAATATCCCCGTCAAGCCCTTTTTGCCTTCCTGATTTACGTGCCGTTTGGCGGTACCATCACCTACTACATTGGTAATAGTCCCATACTTCAAATAGCTAAAGACTCCTTCTACATTCCAGCACTGATTGCAATTTGGCAAATTTGTCGTAAGCAGCGGCTACCCCTGATTATTCCCCAAGCCATTAAAACTCCACTGTTTATTTTGTTGGGCATATGTCTGCTCACACTGGTATTTGTCAATGGAGGACAGCAGTTCAACCCGCCCTCCACTCAACTATCGGATAATTCAGAGCTGGAAATACCGATAGGCATGGGAATACTGGGTTTGAAAGTACTTTTGGGCTATGTACCCCTAATAGCTTGCGCTTATTATCTCATTCGCAATAAGCGAGATTTCCTATTTTTATCGCGCCTACAGGTTGTCCTCATATTAGTGTGCTGTGTCCTAGGACTTGTTCAATACCTACTATTATCAAGAGGGATATGTCAAGGCACTAGATATTTAGAAGGAGCAGCCCAATTCAGAGCATCAATTGAAGCGCGTTGTTTCATTGGTGGTTCTCTCATTTATAGTCCTGATCAAGGGGTCATTCGTCTACCAGGAACCTTTGTTGCGCCTTGGCAGTGGGCATGGTTCTTAATTTCCAGCACCTTTTTTGCCTTTGCCTGCGGCTTTAGTGATCCTTCTAAAACTTGGCGGGTTCTCAGTTTAGGTTCTATGGCATTAGTCTTTATCAATGCAGTTGTCTCCGGGCAGAGAATAGCCTTAGCATTAGTGCCTGCATGCTTTGTCGCTTTGCTCTTGCTGACTGGTGAAATTCGCAACCTGAAACGATTTCTCCCTATAGGAGTCGGACTCGTCATTATTTTAGGAATTGCAATGGTAGCTAATCCTGAAATCGTAGGACAGAGGATAGAAAGTTTGAACGCACGCTGGCAAGCTTCACCGCCACAAGAGTTTATTGTGCAGCAATTTAATGAGGTCTGGAAAAATTTAGATGGACCCTTAGGAAATGGTTTAGGACGTGCTACTAACTCTGCCCGTTTGCTAGGTCAAACCAAACTGGTGGAAACCTACTATCCTAAAATACTTCATGAAATTGGACCATTAGGACTGCTAGGGTTTCTTGCTTTAGTCACAACTTTAACAATTGTGTGCTTCCAAACTTATCGTTCAGTCAAAAATCCTATTTTCCGCAGTTACGCAGGTGCTTTGTGGGTCTTCATACTATTTATGAGTTACAACACCTACTATTATCCTTTGGACGTTGACCCGGTAGCTGTCTATTACTGGTTTTTTGCTGGAGTCCTTTTGAAATTGCCAGAAATAGATAAGCAAGAAAGACTCGTAGAGGCACAAGCAAAAGGAGTGCGGAAGAAGAAGATGAGGGAGATGAGGGAGATGAGGGAGATGAGGGAGCAGAGGGAGATGAGGGAGCAGAGGGAGAACTAATGACTAATGACTAATGACTAATGACTAATGACTAATGACTAATGACTAATGACTATTAATATGAATTTTCCTTTAATTTCTGTGATTATCCCCACCTACTGTCGTGAGGAACCACTACGCGATAGCATTGCTGATATCCTGAAACAGGACTACCCAAATTATGAAGTTTTGGTTGTGGATCAAACCCCGAAACATGATCCAGAAGTTGAAGCTTACCTGGAGGAATTAACCGCAGCCAGTAAAATAAAACGGTTCCGTTTAAATTGGGCAAGTTTGCCAGGGGCGCGGAATTATGCAGTGCGGCGGGCAGCAGGTGAGATTATTTTATTTATTGATGATGATGTACAGTTACCAGATGGATTTTTAGCAGCGCATGCAAAAAACTATTTGGAAAACCCAGAAGTGGGGGCTGTTGCTGGACGCGTATTTGACAGAATGAAATTAGGTGATTCTGGAGGAAAATTACAGATTGAATATCTTCCTCCTCAGGCAATGGATCCAGGAATTGCTTGGTATTATATAGATTTGGTGCATACAATAAAACCCCAAGAAGTGCTAACAGCAAGGGGTTGTAATATGTCGTTTCGCCGGGAAATTTTTACCAAATACGGACTGAGATTTGATGAAAGATTTCGTGGTAGTGCAGTGCGAGAAGAATCTGATTTCTGTTTAAGATTGCGGCAGACTGGATATAAAATTTGGTACGATCCAGATGCACATTTGGTGCATCTTGGAGAAGAAACGGGAGGTTGCCATGATATTAGTATGCGCTCTCTAAAATATCAACTCACTTTCTACCACAACCATTTCTTAATGGGGCTGAAAAACCTCACCGCTACCCAAGCGTTACGCCTCTACGCCCGTTTATTTGACTGTCACGTTCTCGGACGCCCTCCTTGCCACAAAAGCGGTTCTCCCATCAAAATTCTCACTCGCGGCGTTTTCTACTCTTTAGGTTTTTTGAAAGCTTTAGGTACTGTCATTCAATCAATTTGGAATGATGGTCAAATTTACACTCGCATAGATGAACAAGTTAAAAGTGTTTAAACCATAGATAAACACGAGATTTACACAGATATCTTTCTCATGTATTATCTGTGTGCATCTGTGTCCATCGGTGGTTCCATATTCCCAATTGCCTATCTTAAATATCAATGAGAATTCTCGTAGCAAGTCACACTTATATAGTAGACCTTAACTGTGAAAAATTGCGCATTCTGTCTCAACTAGAACCTGAAATTGAAGTAACAGTTGTCGTACCAAAAAAGTGGAAACCTGGCGGTGTTCAGAACAAAATAATTGAAACTCAATACCGTGATGAAGGCAAATTTCGCATAGTTCCGGTTTCTAACTTTAGTCAAAATCATCAAGGGCTGCTGACTTTTGGCGCTGATTTGATACCTTTGTTAGGAAAGTTCCGTCCCCAAATTATTCAAGTAGAACAAGGGTCTAGGGGGCTGGCTTATGCTGAGATGATTACTTTAAATCAGCTATTAGGACTCAAGGCAAAAAATGTATTTTTTACCTGGTGGAATCTGCCCTATAATCTGAAATTTCCAGTTTCTTTATTAGAAAAATATAACCTAACGCACAGCCACGGTATTATTTCAGGGAATCAAGATGGTGCAGAAATTTTACGGCAACAGGGATACAAAGGACAAATAAAAGTAATGCCCCAACTGGGTGTAGATGAAACTTTATTTACTCCCACACCACAGCCAGAATTAGCAACCAAGTTAGGAATTGAACCACATGATTTTGTTGTGGGATTCGTCGGGCGTTTTGTTCAAGAAAAGGGATTACTAACTCTTGTGAATGCCTTAGCTAGCTTGAAGGATAAATCTTGGAAATTTCTACTTTTGGGGCGTGGTTCGTTGCAATCAGAATTAATGAATCAAGCTGCAAAACATAATATTCAAAACAGAATCATTTTGCTAGAAAGCGTTTCACATGATGAAGTGCCAAAGTATATTAATTTAATGAGTACTTTAGTCTTGCCATCGGAAACAAATTACAAGCTTAAAAACATAACTTCTGTTGGTTGGAAAGAACAATTTGGTCATGTGCTTATTGAAGCAATGGCTTGCAAAGTTCCTGTTATAGGTTCCCATTCCGGTGAAATTCCTTATGTGATTGGAGATGCTGGATTAATATTTCCTGAAGGAGATGCCAAAGCACTTGCTGATTGCATAGTTCAATTGATAAAAAAACCTGAATTGGCTAAAAAATTAGGCGAAATGGGTTATCAAAAAGTAATGACTCAATACACAAATAAAGCTTTAGCAAAACAGCAATTAGAGTTTTATAAAGAACTTGTGAATAGTCATTAAATCTTTTGCCGAAGTCAATGTCATGAAAATGAAACCACAGATTAACACAGATGCACACAGATAAATTATCTGTGTTAATCTGTGTGCATCGGTGGTTCTAAATTATCATTTTATGACTTTTGCAAAAAGTTTATTTAGTTATTATACCAATCCTAAATCATAAGCTCTACGGGCACGCTACTTGGAACGTGAACAATAAGATTCCCGACTTCTTTAAGAAGTCGGGAATCTGAACCAATGAATTTTTAATGACGAATGACTAAATATGCGAGTACTACAAATTGTTCCCTCAATTTCTTTAATATATGGCGGTCCCAGCCAAATGGTACTAGGGCTATCTTCTGCATTGGCACGGCAAGGAGTAGAAGTTACAATTCTGACAACTGACAGTAATGGTGATACTGGTCAAGAACCCTTGGATGTTCCTTTAAATACCCCAATCGAACAGGATGGCTATAAAATAATATACTTCCGTTGCGCCCCTTTTCGTCGCTACAAATTCTCTGTTGACTTACTCAAATGGTTAAATGTTCACGCCCATACATTTAATTTAGCTCATATTCATGCTCTATTCTCCCCTGTTAGCAGTGTTGCTGCAACCATTTGTCGTCGGCAAAAGCTACCGTATATTTTGCGTCCTTTAGGGACTTTAGACCCAGCAGATTTACGCAAAAAAAGGCAATTAAAACAGCTTTATGCGGCAATTTTAGAACGTGCAAATTTAGCTGGTGCAGCCGCCATTCACTTTACCAGTGTTCAGGAAGCCAAAGTATCAGAAAGATTTGGAGTCTCTACACGAGATTTAGTGATTCCTTTAGGTGTCAACCCTCTTGAGATAGGGGAAAAGGAGGTGCGTAGTAAGTTGGGTATACCTAAGGATGTGCCGTTGGTGCTGTTTATGTCTCGTATTGACCCAAAAAAAGGGTTGAATTTGCTGCTTCCAGCATTAGAGACGCTTTTAGCTGAAGGGTTAAATTTTCACTTTGTTTTAGCTGGGACGAATCCCCAAGACCCAGGTTACGAAGAAAAGATAAAATTACAGATCAAAACTTCACCACTGCGATCGCACACAACTATCACTGGCTTTGTTATAGGTGAATTAAAATCTGCCCTTCTCCAAGCTGCTGATTTATTTGTTTTGCCGTCGTATTATGAAAATTTTGGGATTGCTGTAGCCGAAGCGATGGTATCAGGAACGCCAGTAGTCATATCAGACCAAGTGCATATTTGTCAAGAAGTCCGTGATAGCGAGTCGGGATGGGTGGGTGCAACAGATGTATCAGACTTGACGGAATTACTTCGCATAGCTTTACAAAATCCCTCAGAACGTCAACGACGGGGACTATATGCTAAAGAGTATGCATTGAAAAATTACAGTTGGGATGCGATCGCTCTTCAAACCATTGAAGCGTATAATCAAATCTTGTCCCACTTGGACGTAAAATAATAAGTCTGTTTGTGCAACTTTGCACAAGCTAAAATTTTGTTTCATTGAGCTAAACCCCAATCGGCTAACCGGGGTTTTGTGGCATCATGGCAAGATAGAATACATATGCCTTTCTGAACTACAGGGAATCTCACATGGCTCTCCATTTAGGCGATACAGTACCAAACTTTACCCAAGCCTCCTCCACCGGAGACATAGACTTTTACCAATGGGCTGGCGACAGCTGGGTTGTACTTTTCTCTCACCCCGCAGACTACACACCTGTTTGCACGACAGAGTTAGGACAAGTCGCTAAGCTAAAGCCAGAATTTGACAAGCGCAACGTTAAAGTGATAGCTCTCAGCGTTGATGATGTTGAATCCCACAAAGGATGGATTGGAGACATTGAGGAAACTCAAAACGCTACCCTCAACTATCCAATTTTGGCAGACGCGGATCGCAAGGTTTCTGACCTTTACGACATGATTCACCCCAACGCCAATCCATCTTTGACTGTGCGTACAGTCTTCATCATCGACCCCAACAAGAAACTGCGTTTGAGCTTAACTTATCCTCCCAGCACTGGACGCAACTTTGATGAAATTCTGCGAGTGATTGATTCGCTACAGTTGACTGACAACTACAGCGTAGCGACACCGGCAGATTGGAAAGATGGCGATGATTGCGTCATTGTTCCTTCGCTGAAAGATCCAGAAGTGCTGAAGGAGAAATTTCCCAAAGGGTATGAGGAAGTCAAGCCTTACCTGCGCATGACTCCTCAACCTAATAAGTAAATCCTGAAAGATTTCGCGCAAAGACGAGCCAGCGCTGCAGGAGGGTTTCCCGACAGCAGGCGACTGGCGTTGCAAAGGCGCAAAGTTATTCTTTGGCGTCTTTGCGTTTTTGCGTGAGAATAAGAAATAAAAGCCAGCTGGGTAGCAATACATTTCGGTTAATGATGTTCCGTTCTAGGAGATCCCCCAACCCCCTTAAAAAGGGGGCATATTTAGAGCAGGCGATCGCATTACCAGCAAACCTGCAAGGTTATCGCTTTGAGGACGGGTTGCTGGGAGAGATTATGCAAGATGTGGGTAAAGAGCAGGGATGTTTGCCACTGTTGCAGTTTGCCCTAACAGAACTTTGGGAGAAACGAGACAACCAAAAGCATCAGCTAACAGTTGAGCAGTATCGGACAATGGACGGTGTGATTGGTGCGCTAGATCGTCACGCAGAAAATATTTATCACAGTTTCACACAGCAGGAACAGGAATGGATTAAGCGGATATTCTTGAAGTTGGTGCGAACGGGTGAGAGAGAAAAGGATACAAGGCAACGGCAACCTAAAGCCAAACTGTTAACCATTGGTGGTAACAATATAATCAGCGATGTTTTGGATGATTTGATTCAAGGACGGTTGCTGGTAACTGGGCAAGAAGAACGTGAAGGAGAAGCCTGAGTTGATTTGGCACATGAAGCCTTAATGGAGGGATGGCAACGCTTTACCCAGTGGCGAAAGGAAAATAGGGAACTACGGCGATTGATTGACAGGGTGGAAGATGCTTTTCAGGAATGGATGAAGAATCAGCAAGATGAGAATTTGATGATGGGGGGATTGCTTAGTCAAGTGCGGAAGCAATGGCAAGAACTAGAACCAAATTTGTTGCCCTCAGTTGCAGCATTTTACCAGCTAAGCATTGAGGTACATAACCGTCAGATAGAAGAGATAACAAGTAGCCAGCGAATCAAAGATGATTTTTTAGCTGTTGTGTCTCACGAACTGCGTACCCCTCTAATTTCTATTCTTGGCTGGATTTCACTGCTCCGTAACCGAAAGTTAGGTGAAGCAACCACTGCTCATGCATTCGAGACAATTGATCGCAATGCAAAACACCAGGCGCTGCTAATTGATAACCTTATTCATATTTCAAACCTTAAAGCACGTCGCTTGAAGCTAAAACAACAAGAATTTAATTTGACTCATTTGGTCAATAGAACTATTGAAAGCGTTCGCCCGAAGGTAGAAGCCAAGAATTTAGCATTGAATGTTTGTGTAAATTTGCATAACTCCCGCATTATCAACGATCATGTCCATCTTCAGCAAATTTTATTCAACCTACTATCCAATGCCATCAAGTTTACTCACTTGGGCATCGTGTCGGTAGAGATATATGAATTTTCTCTAGACGAAATAGTGATAATGGTTAAAGACACTGGAATTGGTATCCCTGAAACTGAACTACAAAACGTTTTTGAGCAATTCCAACAGGTGGATATGACGACATATCGTAGATACGGTGGTTTGGGTCTTGGGCTAGCTATTACAAGCCATCTTGTACGCATGATGCAGGGAACAATTACAGTTGAGAGCAAGCTAGGGGAAGGATCTGCATTTCGAGTCCAGTTACCTCGCCGAGTGTCTCCAGGTATGTAGAACTGCAAAACTTTGCTCCAACTTGTCTGCGATCGCCTCCGCCACCATTTACAGGTTATTTGTAGGGGCACGGCAATGCCGTGCCCCTACCGCGTGTTGCATCCAAAGGACAACCGCTATAGGGATTGGGGTAGAGACACGGCAATGTTCCTTACGTCGTCGTACCCTTACACCAAAAAGAAATTTGGTTAAAATCGACACAATATATGAATACGTTTATCTAACCATGCCCTATGATCCGCGAATACATCACCGTCGTTCTATTCGCCTAAAAGAATATGACTATACTCAACCGGGAGCGTATTTTGTCACCCTCTGCACAAAGGCGCGGCAATGTCTATTTGGTGATGTGGTCAAGGGCGAAATGCGATTAAATTATTTAGGACATATTGCCTTTAACTGCTGGCAGGCGATTCCCGAACATTTTCCCCATGTTGAATTAGATACCTTTGTCCTGATGCCCAATCATCTGCATGGGATTTTGCTGATTACCGACATATCTCTAGGGGCACGGCATTGCCGTGCCCCTACGATAGAACAATTTGGCAGACCTGTGTGCGGTTCTATCCGTACGGTAATTCGTTCATATAAAAGTGCTGTCACCAAACTGATTAATGCTATCTGCAACACAAAAGGCACATCATTAATTTGGCAACGTGATTTTTACGAACACATCAACCGCGATCAAGGATCTTTGCACAATATCCGACAATACATTGTCGAAAATCCTTGGCGTTGGGCAGAAGATCCAGAAAACCCTCAGCATTATCCTGAAAATCAGGAATTTCTGTTAGATATACCTTTCTAAATCATTATTGGGTTATACATGGCATTGTCGGCACACGCCAATCTTCCCTAAAGAAATTGTGACAAGAAATTGTGACGCCATCACGATTGTAGGGGCACGGCATTGCCGTGCCCCTACAGACCGTATCTATCTACCTCTTTCCTGCTGTGACCAAATGCGCGTTGGCAATCCCCAAACGTAGATAAAACCTTCCGCTGCCTTATGGTCAAATGTATCCTCAGCACCGTAGGTTGCCAAGTCGGGAGTATACAGCGAATTATCAGAACTCCGCCCAACGATGGTAGCGTTGCCCTTGAAAAGTTTCACCCGCACAGTTCCAGACACTCGCTCTTGTGTCTTTTGAATAAAGGCATCCAATGCTGTTTTTAGAGGACTGTACCACAGACCGTTGTAAATTAATTGGCTGTAAGTCTCCTCAATACCACGCTTGTAGTGCGTAACATCTGCGGTCAAAGTCAAGCTTTCCAAATCGCGGTGTGCGTGAATTAACACGAGCAAAGCAGGCGCTTCATAAATTTCCCGCGATTTGATACCTACCAAGCGATTTTCTACCATGTCGATGCGTCCAACACCGTGATTCCCAACCACTTGGTTAAGTTGTTCAATCAGTTCAACTGGGTTGATGAATTCACCATTGAGGGTGGTAGGAATTCCTCTGGAAAATCCAATTTCAACGTACTCTGGCTTATCGGGAGTGTCGGCGATCGCCTTCGTCATTGCATAGATTTCTTCTAATGGTTCCACATTAGGGTCTTCCAGAACGCCTGCTTCTATACTGCGACCAAGCAAATTACGGTCAATGCTATAGGGTGAGGATTTTTTGACTGGCGAGGGGATACCATACCGTTCCCCGTAGGCGATGGTTTCCTCGCGGCTCATTCCCCATTCCCGTGCAGGGGCAAGTATCTTGATATTGGGATTTAGTGCAGCAGTCGAGACATCAAAGCGCACTTGGTCGTTACCTTTGCCAGTACATCCGTGAGCGATCGCATCAGCACCGTATTTTTCTGCTGCTTCTACCAATGCTTTGACAATCAACGGACGCGCAAGGGCAGTACTCAAAGGATAACGATTTTCATACAGGGCGTTTGCTTGAATTGCCGGAAAAGCGTAATCTTTCACAAAGCTTTCTTTGACATCCACTACCAGCGATTCACTTGCTCCAGATTTCAGAGCTTTTTCTCTGACAGGTTCTAATTCATCTCCCTGTCCTAAATCTGCCGCTAGGGTAATGACTTCTTCTACGCCCCACTCATGCTTGAGGTAGGGGATGCACACCGAGGTATCTACACCACCAGAATAAGCTAAAACAACTTTCTTAGCGCGCCCCATTTGTTTCTCCAGTTGACAAAACAGCACAATGAGTCATTATTATCTAACTTATTTAATACATATTAAAATTTTTTACTAAATGTTACATATTATACACATTAACTGAAAGCTCTACTATGAAATGAGATGTACAAATAGGTGATGTCTTATGTCTCTCACCGTTAAAGACTTGGAAAAACTGCAAACCCAGCTTAGCGAAGCTCATCTTGACTACCAACTGGAACTGATAGATGGAAAGATAATTGTCATGGATCCATCAGATATTGTTTCTAGCGAGATTGGGGTTGAGTTTATCAGAGTTTTAGCCAACTGGGTTAAACCTCGTAAATTGGGGCGAGTCTTTGACTCTAGTGGTGGATTTATTCTCCCAAACTCAGATTTAACTGCTCCCGATGTGTCGTTTGTTTCTGCTGAACGTCTGCGACGCAGTCCCAGGTATTTTGGTGAGTTAGTTCCAGATTTGGTAGTAGAAATTAAATCTCAAAGTGACCGGATTAAACCGCTCAAAGAAAAAATTCAGTCATTCTTAAGCATGGGGGCGCGTGTTGGGATACTAATTGATCCTGATAAGCATACTGTGACTATCTATCGTACAAATGCCGAACCAGTTGTGCTAACTGATGGAGATATTTTGACAATTCCAGAACTATTTCCCGATTGGAAAGTGGAAATTTCTGAACTTTGGCCAGTTGAATTTGAATAACTTAATTTTAAAGAGACAAATTTTTAACAGACAACATTGAGACTAAATCCTGCTTAAACAAAGGATGAATCGGAATCGCTGCACTAGAGTTGCGGCTAGTTAACTGCAATGTGATTTCGTTGATACCAAAAGTTTGCTGTAGATGAGTTTGTAATTGCCCAAGCAGGCGATCGCGTTCTTCAATAGTCGTACAATCCACAGTTAGATGAGCGCAAAGCATGATCTGCTCTTTGCTAATTCTCCAAACGTAAAGTTTTTCTACCTGCAAAACTTTAGCAAAAGACTTGAGAGAGATTTCCACAGCACTTGGGTTAATTGATTTTGGTGCATACTCCAAAAGAATCGAGAGACTTTCTCGTACAAGCGGCAAAGCACTGATACCCATCAAGCTAGCAACTACTAAGCTAATAGCCGCATCTGCCCATAACCAATTCCAAAAGTGAATCGCGACAGCAGCAACAATCACACCCAAAGAACTAGCAGTATCAGCGATGATATGAAGCCAAGCACCCCGTAGATTTAAGTCGTTATGAGAGTGGGGATGCAGCAAAGTCATGTTGAGCAGATTGACGATTAAACCTACCACAGCTACTGCTAGCATTGGTAAGCCAGAAATTTCTTCCGGACTCCCCAACCGATGAATTGCTTCCCAACAAATGAAAATAGCAATCACAAGCAAACTTAACCCATTCACCAAAGCCGCCATAATTTCAATGCGGCGATGTCCAAATGTTGCCCGACCAGCAGCAGGTTGCTGTGCTAACCAACTGGCAAACAGTGATATTCCCAAAGCAGCGATATCAGAAAGAATGTGTTCTGCATCTGCCTGTAGAGATAAACTTCCGCTCCATAAACCGACACTCCACTCAGCAACAAAAAACCCAGCAAGTAAACAAACAGTTATTGATAAAAGTTGAGTTTTTCGACTGTTTTGAGTTCCATCGGCGGAACTATCTGAACACTCGCAGTTGTAATGTTGCTCTAAAAGCATGACCCAAATAACCCTATATAAATTACATCTCTAACATGAACAATGCTTACCATAGCTTGATTTCTAGGCATTGCTAGACAATTGACGTTTGATATTGCAGTACGAGTTCCATGATGTATCTTTTAGAACATAAACTCTCTTGACTTAATTTCACAATGGCTTTACGCCTGCTTTATAACAATTTATTACGAATAGATTCATTTTTACGTATCATTTATAAATATACACTGTTAGTTTATACTCAGTGCTTAACTAATATAGTACACAAGGTCAATTATGCTCCGTTCACACATCAAATGGCTCATACCAGCAGCCTTAGCTTTCGGTGGTTTCGGGTTAAATGTGCAAAGCGCGAGCGCGCAGGCTACATATGATACCTATGAATTTACTGCTAACTACAAGACATCAGTCGAACTTCAGCCCTTTCTACCGGAACAGAACATCACAAGGGCAACCATCACAGGTGAGAGTACTGATGCTCTTTACGGATTGACTAAATTTACTAGCAATACTTACGGACAGTCTGAGCCTCGTGGAGCTAACACATTCACCAGATTTAATTCAGATCCAGCCACATTTGGCATACAAGGCGAAGTACTTGGCGATATATACTACGGCGATGGTCCCAATCAGTTATTTGGACTAGCAAATGACAGCGCTGAAATTAACCCCATCGAAGGCACAATTAAGGGTGGTGGTACGATAACTATCACTGGTGGAACGGGCGTATTCCAGAACACCACAGGCAAAATAGATTTTACTCAAGAGGACAGACTTGGCCCACCAGGAGCTCCTTCTACGGGTAACGCTGTACTGAAATTCTCCTTAAAGACTCCTCGGGCGGTTCCAGAACCAACAGCCACCACAGCATTAGTTGGCGTGGGTGTACTTGGAGCAGGTGTTCTGCTACGCAAACACCGTCGTAAAGCGGCTTCCAACTAAGGAAAACAACTCACTGCATTATATAGCGGTTCTCACTTTGCTTAAATACCGCAGGAACTTTACCTCCCAATTCTCCTCTTTGCAAGATCCAAAGGGGGAGTATTTTCTCTCTTAAGGGCAGGTGTTTTGAAAGTTATCAGCAAAGCCTATATTTTCGTTCAAAAATTTTTCTTTGCGTCTGGGTTTCTCCGCATCTCCACATCGGTCAAAACGCAAAATCTGTAAAACCTACCCTTGAAACGAGTATTTTCTCCCCTCTTCGCTTGCACCCTTTGGGGTAAGGTGTGGGGTAAAAATTGTATTGCATCCAAATGCAAATCGCCATAATCCTCATCTCAACCACCTCCGCCCTAGAAGAACTAGGGTGGTTTTGCTTTAAGGAACAGTCTTGTAGTCACTGCTGTCCTATCCTGGAGATGGGCAATACTGATGTGGGTGAGACTGTGTTTTTTAGCGTTGTGATTCCGACTTACAATCGTAAGCCAATTTTGGAAAAGTGCCTCAGAGCTTTGGAGGCACAGAAGCTAACTGATGTAGAGACGAGAGGTGGCGCGTCTTATCAACAAACATTCGATGGCGCGTCTCTACAAGGTTACGAGATTGTCTTAGTGGATGATGGCTCTACTGATGGGACATTGGAGTGGTTAGAAGCAAACAAACAGGAGTTTCCCCATGTGCGAGTGTTTCGTCAAAATCATGCAGGACCTGCAGCAGCGCGAAATTTGGGAGTAGAAAAGGCACTAGGAGACACTATCATTTTTATTGATAGTGATTTAGTGGTGACAGAAAATTTTCTACAAGCTCATGAGTCAGCACTGATGCAAGGAAAGGAGAAATTGGGAGGCGATCGCTTCTTTACCTACGGTGCAGTTATTAATACTTGTAATTTTGACAATCCGACATCTGAACCATACAAAATAACAGATTTTTCCGCCGCCTTTTTTGCCACAGGTAATGTAGCCATTCCCAAGCATTGGCTGGAGAAAGCCGGGCTTTTTGACACACGTTTTCAACTTTATGGTTGGGAAGATTTAGAACTAGGTGTCAGACTGAAAAATCTTGGTTTAAAACTGATTAAATGTCCTGCTGCCGTTGGATATCACTGGCATCCACCTTTTACCTTAGAACAAGTTCCCCGCTTAATTGACAAAGAAATTCAGCGCGGACGCATGGGAGTTTTGTTTTATCAAAAGCACCCCACTTGGGAAGTGCGAATGATGATTCAAATGACTTGGTTGCATCGCTTACTTTGGGGAATCCTGTCAGTGAATGGCATCCTTAATGAACGTACAATGGCTCCATTTTTACAATGGTTAATTAATTTAGGTAAACCGCAGTTGGCGTTAGAAATTGCCCGAATTTTTCTAAACTGGTATAACGTCAAGGGTGTCTATGAAGCGTATACCCAAATGCAAAAGCCAGCTTGATAAGAGGCGAGGGGCGCAAGCTATTGCATTGGTAAAGATGATGTAGTAATTTCTTATTTTGAATGTCGTATTTTCTCCACACTCCCAATTCCCCAATCGCTGCCACAGCTATGCTACTCTAGTATGGTTAACTAATCTCGCACATCCAGGAGTTCGGGTGTTTCCTGCTTTGGGAGATACGCCTGGGTGGAGGTTTAACCCGAATAGGAGTAACAAATATGCCAGTCGTTTCATTGGCTCAAATGATGGAGTCAGGAGTTCACTTTGGGCATCAAACCCGTAGGTGGAATCCAAAAATGTCTCCTTATATCTACACCTCTCGCAACGGAGTACATATCATCGACTTGGTGCAAACTGCCCAGTTGATGGAAGAAGCTTATAGCTATATGAGGTCACAAGCTGAGGCTGGCAAGAAATTCCTGTTTGTTGGTACCAAGCGGCAAGCAGCAGGAATTATTGCCCAAGAAGCTGCCCGTTGTGGTTCTCACTACATTAACCAGCGCTGGTTGGGTGGAATGCTCACCAACTGGACGACTATCAAAACTCGGGTAGACCGCCTGAAAGATTTGGAACGCCGGGAAGAAAACGGCGCTCTCGATTTGCTGCCCAAAAAAGAAGCTTCAATGCTGCGTCGGGAAATGGCGAAGCTTCAGAAATACTTGGGTGGGATTAAAACCATGCGGAAAGTTCCTGATGTAGTGGTGATTGTAGACCAACGCCGGGAGTATAACGCAGTGCAAGAATGCCAAAAGTTGGCAATTCCGATTGTGTCCATGCTGGATACTAACTGTGACCCGGATGTAGTAGATATTCCCATTCCGGCAAATGACGACGCCATCCGCTCGATTAAGTTAATAGTAGGCAAATTGGCAGACGCCATTTACGAAGGTCGTCACGGTCAATTGGATGCAGAAGAAGAATACGAAGATTACGAAGGCGCTGAGGGAGACTACGACTACGACGAAAGCGAAAGCGACTACAGTGACTTGGGGATTCCCGACGACGAAGAAGAAGAATAATCGGTGCTCAGCAGTCAGCGCGAATCAGGGCTTTCACGCGCCTAGGCAACTGGTGAGTCCAGTCCTGTCCCTTTCAAGGACATACCCGATAGCCCTCCGGGTATGCCTTCGGCACGCTACGCGTTGGCGGAGCCTGCGCTTTGCGCTTACGCCAGTCGCCTGCGGAGGGAGACCCTCCCGCAGCGCTGGACTCACCGTAAGGCGTGGTCGTTCCCACTAGGGCGTTGCTGAGTGCCGAGTAAAATAGTAGTACTTGGTACTCTAGAGTACTACTTATTCATCAGTCCTTAGCTACAGGTAAAATCCTAAGTTAGTGGTGAGTGCTGAGTAGAAATAACTCAGCACTTATGATTCATTGCTCAGGATTTTCTGAAACCCAGGACTCTAAACTTTATTTGAGAGCGATTAAAACTGTCAGTCAAGTTAGGAATTGAGGCAACATGGCGGAAATATCTGCAAAACTTGTCCAAGAGCTACGTCAGAAAACTGGTGCTGGCATACTGGACTGCAAAAAGGCGCTGAAAGAAACTGATGGTGATATAGAAAAAGCCATCGAGTGGCTGCGGCAAAAAGGCATTGCCAAAGCCGAGAAGGTAGCAGGACGTACTGCGGCAGACGGTCTAGTAGACACGTACATTCAACCCGGAGGTGAGGTTGGTGTGCTCATAGAAGTCAACTGCCAAACTGATTTTGTTGCCCGTAACGAGGCTTTTAAAGCTTTAGTTCAGAACTTGGCGAAGCAAGCAACAACCGCCGAAAGCCCTGAGGCTTTGTTGACTCAACCTTACATTGAAGATGAAAGTCTAACGGTCGAAGCTGTTATTAAGCAAATGAGCGCCCAGTTGGGTGAAAATATCCAACTGCGTCGCTTCGCCAAATTTGCACTAGAAGGCACACAAGGGGTAATAGACAGTTATATTCATACCGGCGGTCGAGTTGGTGTGTTAGTGGAACTAAGCAGCCAAAATGCAGTAGCGAGTCGTCAAGAGTTTCAAACTCTGGGACGCAACTTAGCGATGCAAGTTGCAGCTTGCCCAAATGTTGAGTATGTCAACGTAGACCAAATTCCCGCTGAAGTTGCCCAAAAAGAAAAGGATATTGAAATGGGGCGGGATGACTTGGCGAACAAGCCACAGAACATCAAAGAAAAGATTGTTCAGGGACGGATTGAAAAACGCCTAAAAGAACTGACTTTGCTGGATCAACCTTATATTCGTGATCAGAGTATCACAGTGGAAGAATTGATTAAGCAGACTGGATCACAACTGGGCGAAAGCATCTCTGTTGCTCGCTTCGTTCGCTATATCCTGGGCGAGGGTATTGAGAAGGAAGAAAGCAACTTTGCTGAAGAAGTCGCTGCGCAAATGGGCAGCAAGTAATTTAGTCATTTGTCGTTAGTTTTGGGCAAAAGACAAACGACTATTTCCAAGACAGGTCAGGCAAGCCAAGCTGACCTGTTTTTCATTCACGGTCAAATTAATGTCAGATTTTTGTTTGGACTTTGGTAATAAACTTTACCACTATTTGCTGAGCGTTACTATAGATTAGAGTTCCTATCTCTGTGTAAATCTAAAATTCAACATTCAACATCTAAAATCTAAAATGCTTTGGATGGTTATTTTAAACTAAAGTAGTACGTTTATACCAATATAAGGTTTAGATGGGCAATAGCAAGAAGATATGGCGAAAGCAATTGAGCGAATTGAACGGGATATTTTAGCACTAGAAGAAGCGATACAGGCGATCGCAAAAGAACTCCAAACCGCCTATACCAATTATCTCAGCGCCTTGGGGGAAACCGTACGCAAGCAGCTAATTCTGGCGACATATCACCTGTGTACTCAAGGGTATCCGGAAAGCTTTTTGAATTTGTCATTGCATCAGCGGCAACAATTGCAACAAGCCATCCGCAAGTTGGGTCAACAGACAGCCGAACAATTACAAAATCTCATCAACCCAAGTGAACAGCAGGTAGCAGAGGAAGATGAGGAAGATGAGGAAGATGAGGAAGATGAGGAAGATGAGGAAGATG